>CACXGJ010000085.1 GCA_902767125.1 uncultured Ruminococcus sp.
ATATCCTCAATTTTGTGTTGCTGTTGCAGATATTGACAATTATATCGGCTGTCGATATATGAGCATGAATGAAATGCTTGATGACTTCCGTAAAATAATGAGACAGCTTGACGATTTGAAAACATACCGTTTTGCAAAGCTGACGGGAGATATTGATTCAGCAGTGAAGTTGCCGTCATATCAAGAGGAAAAAGACAAGCTGGAATTGTATGCACAGGAATTGTGTGATATAAGAAATGCAAAAATATATCGTGAAACGGAAGACCGTGTAAATTCATTTCTGTTTAAAAAAGAACTGAATGAACTTAAAGAACTGATTGTGCAGACAGATGAACACATTTATCGGGGGATTTTGGAAATAGAAAATAATGTTCGTTCTCTTTTGTCGTATAACAACGATTTTTCCGATTAAAGCATAGGGGGATGAAAATATGGATAATAACAATGAAATGGCAAAAAAAATAATTATGATTATCCCGTTATTGATGATAATAGGGGGAATAGCTGTTTTCCTTGTGACAGTGGGATTAAAGATATATGACAGCGTGTTTATATCAAATGCTGTTCCCGTCAATGCCACGTGTACTTATGTATGGAGGACTGTTTCATCAAATGATGACGGTGACGAATCAGTTTATTATTATCATGCAAATGTCACATATGAGTATAATGGAAAAACATATACAGCTGAAAATGTCGATGTCAATGAGGGAGCAGATGTCGGCAGTGTTGTCAGAGTATATGTTAATCCGAACAACCCGAAAAATGCCCGTCAGCCCATGACAACGAGTGCTTTGGTGACAGGAATATTTGTTGTCATTGTACTTGAAGCAGTAGGAATTTTGATATTTAAGAAAATGTCACCGCAAAATTTAAAGGCTCCCGTCAGCTTTAATGACAGTTTGTACGGAGATTAAAAAGTTGGTTTGGAGATGATTTAAATGCGTATAAATTATATTCAGGCAGCGAAAATTATTAAAATATTTCAGATTTTGTTCATGTTGTTATGGGTGGGGGCAGTTGTTTTCTGCATAGTCAGCAGTATCGCTGACAAAGTAACATACAATAAAGCAATGAAACGTTCTGTTGAAGTAAATGCAGTTTGTGAAGAAGTTTATAGCAGCGGATATACTGAAAATGGCATTGTTGTAAAATATGCAACTGTTTCGTTTGAGTACAAAGGCAAAACGGAAAAAATCGACCGTGTGGAGATTACAGCAGATAAATCTGTCGGTGATACCGTAACGGTTCGCATTGATCCGAAAACCGGAAGTGTGCTTTTTAAATTTGATACGGCAGGATTTGTTTTCGGGCTTGTTATTATGGGAATATTCCTGATTGTAGGAGCTGCAATGTTTGTGTCTTTTGTGAAAAGCCTGAAAAATCCGAAAGAACAAATCGACCCTTGGGAGGTAAATTAAAATGAGAAGAAATTTTGATATGAATGTTGCGAGAGAAGGAAAAAATCCTAAATGGACAATAGTAATACCTGTATTTTTTGCTTTGATAGGAATAGGTCTTATAGTGTTCGCATTTGTAAGCAAGAATCAGAGTGATAAATTTATGGAAACAGCAGTGCCTGTATCGGCACAGTGTACGAGAATATGGATGACCACAGATACGGATGATGACGGTCATATAACAGAATATTATCACGCTGATGTCAGCTATGAGTATAATGGAGCTACCTATCAGGGAAAAGACTTCGGTGTTGATTATGATACGGCTGTCGGTGATACTATTACAATATATATTGATCCGAAAAATCCCGGTGATGCACGCACAGAGTTTGGTATGTTTCCTTTTATAATTATGTTGATTTTCGGAGGAGTGTTTGCAGGTGTCGGAGTCTTTTCGGCAATCGGATTATTCCAGATAAACAAAGAGAACAAACCGAAAGCAAAAGTAAATGATCCTTGGGAAGTAAAATGAGATGGAAAGAGAATACGCTTCAAACAGAAAAAATATGTATAACACTCCGCCAAAATGGCTGGTGATATTTCCTTTAATGATGATTATATTCTGCTCGGTGGTGTTGTTTTTCTTTGTGCAGGAAAAAAAAGACAGTGACAAGTTTATGGAAACAGCAGTTCCGACAAGTGCGGAGTGTACAAAAGTTCACAGAACTTTGAATACTCATGAGAATGGTCCGACGTATTATTATAATGCGGATTTGCGGTATGAGTATAACGGAATGATTTATCATGCAGTTGATTTCAGTGTGAACGAAGATACTAAAACAGGAGATTTTATAAAAGTATATATCTCTCCCGATAATCCGAATGATGTTCGTATGCCTATGACGGATAAAGAATTTAATTTCAGCTTTTATGTTTTTATATTTATGATAATAGTGGGAGTTGTTTGTATGGTTGCACTTCTTGTAATGAGCCGTAAGCACAATTCACGCATGGATGAACCATGGGAGATAAAATAGTTATGGAAAATACAGAGAATAAAAAAGATATAGGCGGACGTATATTCGGAGTATGTTTTATACTTTTCTTTTTGACCATTGGAACGCTTATTGTAGTTAATGGTATAGAGAAAAAAATTGCAAATGATAAATTCATGGAAACAGCTGTGACGGTACAGGCAACCTGTGTAAAAGTCAGTCATGGAAGCCGTACCTATGCTGATTTCAGATATGAATACAACGGTTCAAATTATAGCTTTAATCATGTTCA
>CACXGJ010000086.1 GCA_902767125.1 uncultured Ruminococcus sp.
TATTCTCTGTGTTTCATTCGGATATATCCTGAATTTGTAGGCTTTGTTCATGTTGCTCACCTCTTTATCTCAAATATAGCATAAACAAAATTGTAAGTCAAGAAAAAGGTCAGCCTTGCGGCTGACGGGCAATTCATCCCACCGCCTACGCTTCGCTTAGAGGCGGGGGACTCCTTGCCCATTTAGGTTAAAATGGTCTTGTATTTTCGGCAATGCCTGCGTTGCCCCAAGAAGAACGGACTGAACGGGAACGCTTGATATTTTTGATTTTATGAGGCTTCGTGCCGTATACAGCATCAACGGCTGCTGCAATGGCAGCTATTATTTCTTCGGGTATAGCTCCGTCATCCTCCTCGATATCCTCACGAACGATCGCTTTTACAACGGGCTTTTCCGTATTTTGTTCAAGTTTTTTCTCTCTTTTGCTTGATACGGCATTTTGTGCCGACTGTATTATTTTTCCGTACAGCGTGATTATAGCTATCAGCAGTATCAGCACAACAAATACTATTACAAATCCCGCTATAAGAAGTGTAAGGGCAAGCTCTATATTTTCCATATGTACATACCGCCTTTTATATTTCTTATATCAAAGCACAAACAGCATCACCCATCTCAACGGTGCTTACCTTTTTAGTACCCTCGGTGTAGATATCGGGAGTCCTGACAGTTTTAAGCACCTCGGCAACGGCATTCTCAATAGCCTCGGCTGCCTGCGGTTCATCGAGTGAATATTTCAGCATCATTGCAACTGAAAGTATAGTTGCCAACGGATTTGCTATTCCCTTTCCTGCAATGTCGGGAGCAGAGCCGTGTATAGGCTCATACATACCGAGCTTTGTGCTGTTGAGGCTTGCGGAAGCCAGCATTCCTATCGAACCGCTTATCATTGAAGCCTCATCGGAAAGTATATCACCGAATATATTTGAAGTCACTATAACATCAAACTGCTTCGGATTTCTCACAAGCTGCATCGCACAGTTGTCTACATACAGGTGATTCAGCTCAACCTCGGGATATTCCTTTGACAATTCTATCATAGTTGCTCTCCAAAGCCTTGAAGAATCAAGGACATTTGCCTTGTCAACGCTTGTCAGCTTTTTGTTTCTTTTCATAGCCATCTCAAAGGCTACCCTGCCGATACGCTCTATCTCATTGACATTATATTTCTCGGTATCATAAGCAGCCTTCACGCCATCTTCTTCAAACTGTCCTCTTTTGCCGAAATATATTCCTCCTGTCAGTTCCCTGACTATCATTATATCCATTGCATCACCTATTATTTCACTCTTTAAGGGTGACGCATCCTTAAGCTGTTCAAAGATGACTGCGGGACGGAGATTTGCAAAGAGTCCCAATGCTCCCCTGATACCGAGCAGACCTGCTTCAGGACGATTATTGCCCGGCTGACTGTCCCATTTCGGACCGCCCACTGCTCCAAGAAGAACAGAATCTGATGCAAGACACTTATCTATAGTTTCCTGCGGCAGCGGCACTCCTGTTGCATCAATTGCACAGCCTCCCAAAAGTGCCTCTGTGTAGGTCACCTTGAAGTTAAATTTTTCCGCTGTCCTGTTGAGGACTTTTACAGCCTCGTCTACAATTTCAGGTCCTATCCCGTCACCCTTGAGCAGTGTAATGTTGTAATTTTTCATTTTGTAATACTCTCCTTTGTATTTTTAAATAAATCAGCTTTCCGCTGCTTCTCCAATATAAATTATAATTTCTTTTGCAAAATTAGTCAAGCCCATTTGATTCAAATAAACGGAAATATATTCGGAGGATATACGCTTGCAAAAAGCAGTACAGCGAAAAATAACACAAAGGATATAAATATCGGTATCGAAAATAATTCTATCCTGCATTTTGAGCTGTTTATCCTGTATGAAAGAAATTCCGACACACAGAGTGAAACAAATATCAGCACAGCAGGGATTTTTCCGAATATCTCCAGCAATGTCACGGACAGTAAAGCAAATCCGTGAAGCATTATTATCTTTGAACATACAAAATGCAGCAGTGACGGTCTTAAACATGAAAGCTCTATGAATACAAACATTATGTATACAAGTGCAAAGGGTTTTGTCATTTCCCAAGGACTGTCATTATTGCTTGAGACCAAAATGCTCCATGCAGCCCTGTTCGACACCTCATACGCAATATGAACGACATATCCGCATACAAACACTATTACCGAGCTTATCAGCCAAAAATATTTTTTTGTCATATTATCACCCGAATTATTGCAAAAAAATTATACCGTGCAATCATTTATATGACAATGCACGGCATAAAAATTCATGTTCATATGCAAAAAAGTGCTGTTATTATCCCTCCGATTATCGCCGAGCATACAAGCAGCACTGCCTGCTTCAGTTTCCCTCTTTTCGTTTTCATAACTGACGGTACATCAAATTCCTTCAGCATTTTCTTGGCTTCGTCTTCAAGTATCGCTCTTTGGACTGACGCATATTCGGGCTTTACTATCAGTATCGCCCTTTCATAATATTCATTTCCCGTGTCGTGCAGCTCTATCATCGTATGATTTATTCCCTTTATCATTATATCCCAAAACCTCTCTTTCACATTTATCTGATATTATTCTGAACAGGTTTTTGGGATATTATACTTTGTCATCCGAAAAGTGAGAGCTTTACTATTGTTTTTTGACAGACTGCACAAAACTGTCCGTCATCCTCGGCTATCTTAAAATCAATAAGATTTTCGGGAGCTTCATAATTTTTTGAATACCCGTCATCCTCATACATCGTGTATGTGATCTCCCTGTCAGTATATGCGATGATCTCAAATTTTGATGTGTCGAGCATATCCGTACATTCTACCGAACGGCACAGCGGAAGCAATTTATTTTTGCGGATAAATACAGGCACTTCACCCAAGCCCACCGAAATAAAATGTATGCCCTTTTGCATAACACAACAGCTTCTTTTGGACGGCGATGAAAAACGTACAAAAAGCATGTCCTCGGGAAGATATACATATCTTCCGACAGCATTCTGCTCATATACAGGTGTTATCATAATACTTTCGCCTATGACAAGCTGATCTTCAACAGTCTTCGCAAACTCGTCATCGGGATATTCAAAGCTCAACGGCTTTATCATCATATCATCATTAAGACAGGCTTTCATATATTCACTGTAAAGATATGGGATAAGACTGTATCTTATCGCAATGATATTCTTAAATTCCTGTGTATCACCGAAACGGTAACATTCCTGATTTCTTGTTCCAAGGGCTGTATGATTACGCATAAGCGGAGTGAATATACCGAAGGCAAGCCATCTCAAAAGCAGGTCTCTTGTACAGTTTGAGCCGAATCCGCCAAGGTCTGCACCGCTGTATAAGAATCCGCACATATTCAGAGACGGCATCATCTTTATATTCAGCAGAAGATGTGACCACCACGACTGATTATCGCCTGTCCAGATACCTCCGTAACGGTGCATCCCTATATATGATGAGCGTGAGAACAATAACATTCTCTTGTCGGGCTGCATATATTCAAAAGCCTCACCTGCCGCCCTTGTCATGTTATATCCGTAAAGATTGTGTACTTTATCATGACGTACTATCTGACCGTCCATATTATGATAGAACGATTCATAGTCCTTTCTTCTGTTCGCAAGACCTGTCAATTTATCCTTGAGTTCAAAGAATTTATTTGAATCATTCGTATCAAAATCAAAGTCCTTTATATATTCGACAGCTTCCTTTATCCCGTCATCGGTATAGAACATTGCAGGCTCGTTCATGTCATTCCAAAAGCCCTCTATACCGTCATTTATCAGCTTCTGATACTTGCTTCCGAACCAATTACGGGCATTTGTATTCATAAAATCGGGGAAATGTGTCTTTCCGGGCCATACCCCTGCCGTGAAGTCACTTCCGTCTGCCTTTTTGCAGAAAAGCTGATAATACTTTCCTTCCTCGTATATATCATAGCCTTCTTCTATCTTTACGCCTGCATCTATTATCGGAACAAGCCTTATTCCCTGCTGACGCATTTCCTGCACAAATTCCTTAAAGTTCGGAAATCTCTCCTCACTCACGGTGAAATCCTTATATCCCGCCATATAATCTATATCCATATAAACGGCATCAAGCGGAATATGATTTTCCCTGTAATTCCTTACGACCTCACGTATCTCATCCTCCGTGTAATAGCTCCAGCGACTCTGCTGAAAGCCGAATGACCATCTGGGAGCAATATAGCTTCTTCCGATAATTTTTCTGAACTGCTTTATGACATCATAGGCACTTGTTCCCTCTATGACATATATCTTTAAATTATCATCTGACGGAGTTATCTTCAAAACATTTCTTGAGGTATAGCCTATATCGAACTGCACCTGTGAGGGTGTATCAACGAATATCCCTGTATTTACTATACCGCTTATCACAATGAAATTATGTGCCGCATAAAAAGAGCGTTTTTCTTCGGTGTGAAGCGGATCATCACTGCAAAAGCTCTCATAGATATATCCTCTTTTGTTTATGCCTCTGTTAGCCTCTCCGAGACCGTATACTATATCATCATTTTCCATAAAGTATGTAAAAAACAGCTTACCGTCATCCGTCTGTATCTCATTTAGAGCCTGTATACTGTCCTTTTCAGCCTCAATATCCGCAACAACTGCATTTGTTTCTATCGGCTGTCCGTAAATATATTTCTTTATCAAGTTCAAGCACATCCTTATTTTTAAGATAATATCATTGTATCACAAAAATCTTTTTATTTCCATATAATTTTACAAAAAAATACAGCCTTTAACACTCATCAAAGCTTCCCTTCATAACTCCGACAAAGTATCTATGGCTGTCTTTTTTCGCAGAGAATATGCAGAATGTCCCGTTTCCATCCCATATATTCATGCAACTACTATATTACAATACCTGAAAAAAAATGTCAACAAATCCATTGTATATAAAATATAAAAATTTATTGATATATTTTCGTGCATTTTTTCAGTGAAGCTCCGGTTTCATATTTCTAAAATAATCCTTATAAACTGTTGACTTTTGTGATGAAATCTGTTATTATTCGATTATACGCAAATCTGAAAATAATTCGGGAGGAATCTTTGTGTTCGCAAATTCAGGAAAAAAAGTAAAAATAGTCGGAGTTATATTTTTTATATTTGGCTCGATATGTTCTGTGTGGGGTTCGATAAAGCTGTTTGAGACGGCTAATGAGGTGAAAGATTCATTCTATTCAAGTATCAGAGATACGTCAGGAGATTTTATATTTTGGGGTATAATGTGCCTTATAGGAGGAATATTGTTATCTTATCTTCTGTCTATCCTCATGGTAGCATTCGGCGATCTTGTTGAAAACACCGATATCATAAGAAAACATATTGAAAACGGAAAATCATTGCATCTGCCGGTGTCACAAACAAATCAGCATAATACAAATACACAGCAAACACAATATCCTCAACAGACACAGCCGATACCACAGACTCAACCGTATAAGCCTGATTTGCAAAAAGCTGTTATCTGCCCTTCATGCAGAACCGACAATAAAAGCAGTGCGACCTTCTGCCGTAACTGCGGTATCAAATTGAAATGACAATATGCAAACTATCCTTTCAGCCAAAGGCGGTGCCGTTTTATATGGCATTGTCTTTTTTTTATAATTATAGCTTGAATTTATTGTTCCCATATTGTATAATTTAAATCAGTAAAATTATGAAATGGAGGTCTAATTTTGGAACTCAAAGCAGAAAATATTTTTAAGAGCTTCGGTGAAAAGGAAGTACTCAAAGATATTTCATTCACGGCTCACAGCGGTACTGCTCTCGGACTTCTCGGACGAAACGGTGCGGGTAAAACTTCTACCATAAGAATTATCATGGGCGTATTTTTCCCTGACAAGGGCAGAGTCCTCGTTGACGGAAAGCAGATCAACAGAAATGATATCCGTATCGGCTATATGCCCGAGGAAAGAGGTCTTTATCCGAAGATCAAAATTTGTGACCAGCTTGTTTATCTCGCACAATTAAGAGGTATGTCCTCGAAAGAGGCTCAAAAAGCCTGTGATAAATGGCTTGAAAGAATGTCCATGAGCGAATACAGGAACAAAAAGCTCGAAACTTTAAGCAAAGGCAATCAGCAGAAAATACAGCTTGCTGCAACTCTCATGTGCAACCCTCAAATTATCATCCTTGATGAACCGTTTTCAGGTCTTGATCCTGTCAATGCCATGCTTCTCAAAGATGTAATAAAGGAAATGATTGCAGGCGGTGCAGTAGTGCTTTTTTCGAGCCATCAGATGAATTATATCGAGGAATTTTGTGAAAGCATTGCTATCATCAATCAGGGTAAGATTGCAGTCGACGGCAAGATAAATGACATAAAAAGAAGCTATCCCCGTGACAGGATAGCTGTTACATCAAGGGATGTTGAGAAGATATCCCCGTTTGTACTTCAAAAAATGTCCGATGATATAACGGATGTCAAAAATGACGGTGAGAACACTGTTATTATAAAAATGAAATCGCCCGATCTCAAAAGCCGTCTTTTTGCGGAACTCTCAAGTCAGGATTTTGACATTGACTGCTTCAAGGTCTGTGAGCCGTCACTCAATGACATATTCGTTCAATATACGGAGGTGGGTGTATGAAACATATCTTACAAGTCCTTAAGTTTGAATATCTCAACTGCATAAAGAACAAGGCTTTTATTATCACTACAATAATTTTGATGCTCCTGATACTCGGAACATCTTTTGTCCCCGCTATCATAATGGATATGCAAAGCTCCGAAAGTGAAGAAACACCGGGTGAAATGAATATAATAGGTATAATAAACAATGCCTATGATGACAGCGATCTGGTAACAAAGACTTTTGAAAAATACTATCCACACAGCGTTGTTCAGTTGACGGATGAAAGCATTGATGATGTCAAAACAAAAGTCAACGATTCACAGTATACTTTCGGAGTAGTCCTCAACAGTCCCATATCATTTACATATGTTACAAAGAACAACTCTCTTATGAGTGAGGAAACAATGACCATAGCAGAGGCTGCAAAAAGCATCTACCGTGCAGTCAATTTTGAAAAATTCGGAGTTGACCATGAAAGAACGGCTGCTATACTTGATGCACCTGTTATTTACGATACTGTCACAACAGGCACCGACCAAACCAAAAACTATTTCTCGACCTATATACTTGTAATGATACTTTACATGGCAATAGTAATGTATGGTCAGATGGTCTCCCAGAGTGTTGTTACAGAGAAAAATACACGTGCAATGGAAATGCTCATTACCTGTGCAAAACCCACACATCTTATGTTCGGTAAGGTCATCGGTTCGGGACTTGCAGGACTTACACAGCTTGTAGTTATAATCGGAACTGCACTCGTATCTGTAAAGACAATATCAATGAAATCCCTGCCCGAAGGCTTGTCCGATATGCTCACGATGCCTGTTTCGACAGTCATATATGCACTCGTATTCTTCATAACGGCTTATTTCATATATGCGTTCCTGCTCGGTTCATTGTCATCACTTGCTTCAAGGAGCGAAGATCTCAATACCCTTACAACTCCTGTGATGATGATATTCGTTGTAGCATTCATGATAGTTGTTATGTCAATGACAAACGATATAAACAACACTCTTATGATAGTATGCTCATACATTCCATTCACTGCACCTATCGCAATGTTCGCAAGGATAGCCCTCTCTGATGTCGCTTTCTATGAAATAATCATTTCGATCATAATACAGCTTGTTTCAATATATCTTTTGGGAATGCTTGCTGCTGCAATTTACAGGATAGGCGTTCTCATGTACGGCAATCCGCCCAAATTCAATGAGATAATAAAGCTCCTCAAAGAACAGCACAAGACCAATAAAGCCATAAAATCAAAGCAGTAAAAAGTCAAACCGTTCCTGTACTTCAAACACAGGAACGGTTTTTTTATCTATGACAATACCTTCAATTTTATATTTATTATCAGAAGGATACCACAGAATATATCTATTATCAGGAACAATACAAAATCATACATCATATGGACAGTGTTCGGAAGAAGGGGATTTATGAACAATAATTCCTTATCACCCTTTGAGGGATTTCTTTGTAATTTATTGTAGGTATGTGTTATTGTACGCTGTTCACCGTCAAGCTCATATTCTATATTTGCGATATAAGTATCGGAACGACTGCTTTTGACAGAAACTATCGTTCCCTCGGCATGACGGAAGCCTACCATAACGATCAGAGGTATCAGCAGCACTATTACCATAAATGTTATCAGTATAATATTCACTTTTTTATATTTGCTCATTTTTATACATCCCCCGTCAGTTTTTTCTGATTATAACATAAAATCTTCTTTTTTGCAATACATTATCTGTTCAAAAACCATATTCCGAAATTAAGATATGCTGCAAAAAGCATCCAGATAATATAAAATATTTGTAAAATCCCTGCAAGTCTGTTTATACGATAAAATAAGACTGTCATTACAAATACTGTCAGAATAAGTATCAGCAGCCATATAAATGATATAAAATACAGCCTGAATCCGAAAAATAAAACACACCACCAAAAATTCAATGTCAGCTGTACGGTGTATATGAACAGTGCCTTGGAGGAAGCCTCATTATCCGAATCATATATAATTGCCGCCCCTATCGACATCAATAAAAATAATATTGACCATACTATCGGAAATAAATATGCAGGCGGTGAAAAAGGCGGCTGAACCGCACTCTCAAACCTTGGCATACCGATGTATGTAACTATCCCGCCAAGAATCGCAAAAAGAAATGTTATCAAAAATGAATATAAAAACGATCTCCACTTCACTATCATATTATCACCCGTTCATAATATTTTATATATTATATTCGGATAATAAAACTTTATTACACGATAAAAGGCGGTATGCCGATTTTTTTGACATACCGCCTTATTTTTATCTATTCATGAAAGCAACAGTCATTTGACTTCGACTGTAAAGTACTGTTTCACAACTGTACCTTCAGCATCCTTGACCTTTGCACAAACATCATAGGTCGCTGCAGCTGCCGGCTTTATTGAAACTGTATCGTTGGAAGCAAAATTCTGTTTTGTTGTCCACTTTGTATCAGTGGTCTTCTTGTAGAATACAGCATAGGTATACGGAGCTTTTCCTCCTGATGCAGCACAATTCACCGTTAAGGTCTGACCATTTGTAATGCTTGTTGCAGAGATGGTCGAGTTGATCGTGAGCTTCTTTTCTTCTGTGACATTTACAACAAAGAATTTTTTAACGATTGTTCCCGATGAATCCTTTACCTTCACGCATACATCATACTGAACTGCACTTAAAGGCTTGATATCAAGAGTTGTATTGCTTGTAAAGTTCTGCTTTGTTGTCCACTTTGTATCGGAGACCTTCTTATAGAGGATCGCATAAGTGTAATCGCCTGAACCGCCCTGTGCATCCGCATTTACAGTGAAGCTGCTGCCGAGTTCAATAGCCTCTGCCGAGACAGTTGAATTATTTTGAAGGACTTCTTTGACATCAACTGTAAAGAATTTCTTTTCAATACTTCCGACAGAATCCTTTACTTTTACGCAGACATCATATTTAACAGCACTTGCAGGCTTTATCTCAACACTTGCATTAGCCTTGAAATCCTGTTTTGTTGTCCATTTTGTATCGGAAACTTTCTTATAAAGCACCGCATAAGTATATCCGCCCATACCATCGGCTGCCGACGCTGTTACTTTGACGGTATTGCCAAGGACAATGCTTTCAGCTGATATGGTTGAATTATTCTTGAGTGTGTCATTGACAATTACATTCAGATATTCAGCAGAAACTGTACCGTCTTTATCCTTTACTTTTACGCATACCTGATAATCTCCGTAACTTTTTGGAGTAGCCTTTGCGGTAGTGCTTGAACTGTAATCGGCTATTTTAGTCCAGTTTTTCTGTGTGAATTTCTTGTAGAAATATGCGTACTGATATTCGCCCTTGCCGCCTGCGGCACTTCCTGTAATAGTCACTGTATCGCCTACTACAATACTATCTGCACTCAATGTTGAATTGTTTGTAAGGATGCCTGTGACATTTACTTCAAAGATCTTTTCTGCAATACTCTCCTTGCCGTCTTTTACAGTGACACGGATATCATACTTTCCCGATTCAACGGGCTTGAATATAGCCACGGTATCATCAGAATAATCCGAAAGAACTGTCCATGCTTCACTCGATGATGGTTTATATTCATACTTGTATGTCTTATCACCGTAGCCGCCATTGGATTTGCCATTTATAACAGCCATTTCACCGAGCGTTATAAAATCAGATGATACTGTTGAAGTATTTGAAATAACTGCATTTACTTTGACATTGAAATTCTTTTCAGCTACATTTCCTGCAATATCCCTGACTTTTACATTTATGATATAATCGGCAGAATTTGCAGGTTTTACTGTAACAGTGCTGTTTTCTGCATAATTCTGTTTTACCACCCAGTTTGTATCAGAAGTCTTTTTGTATGATACAGAATAGGTATATCCGCCCATTCCGTCTGCTGCACCCGCATTGACCGTGAAGGTATCGCCAAGAACTATTGTATCATTTTCAACAGAAGATATATTTTTCAGTATGTCGCATACAGATACAGAAACATATTGTTTTGATACAGTACCGTTCCGGTCTTTCACTTTTGTACAGATGATATAATTTCCCGATTTGTCAAATGACAGTTCAAAAGATGTTTTGTTTCCAAAGCCTGAAACTGTTGTCCATGATGAATCTCCTGCTGCTTTCATGTAACAAGCGTATGTGTAGTCACTCATACCGCCTGCGGCTGAAACTTCTACTGTCACTTTGCCATCAACCATGATTTTTTCTGCACTGATTGTCGTGGTATTTTCAAGAATATCCGTAACAGTTACATTCAATGTCTTCTTTGCAGTAGTACCACTGCTGTCCTTTGCAGTAACACGGAGATTGTATGTGCCTGCGGAATCGGGCTTGAATACAGTCGAATCAGCCTCCGAATAGCCTGAAAGAGTTTTCCATGAGGTGTCGGCGGAGAGCTTATATTCATACTTGTATGTTGTTCCGCCGAGACCGCCCGTTGATCTGCCGTTCACTGTCACAGCATCACCGAGAGTTGTCTTCGCCGAAGAAACAGTTGAAGTATTGGCAAGCTTTGCATTGACCTTTACCGTGAATATCCTTTCGGCTGTGTAGTTATTTTTATCCGAAACAGTTACCTTTATTTCATAGGTGCCTGCAACAGAAGCAGTGAAATCGGCTGTTGCAGTTGTACCGTTTTCAAGCAGTGTTGTCCAACTGTCATCACCCGAAAGGCGATAAGCCATTTCATATTTATAGCTTCCTGTACCGTCCTGTGCTTTTGCTGTGACGGTCGCAGTACCGTTTACAATGATATTATCAGTCGATATCTCCGATACATTTGACAATGCGGGATTTATCGTTACAAGACAGTAAGCTTTTTTTCCGTTGACAGTAGTTGCAGTTATTTTAACTGTACCTGCCGAAACAGCCTTAACAGTGCCGTTTGAGGCAACTGTTGCAACACTCGGATTTTCACTTTCAAATGTCACGGTCTTGTCAAATGTCATGTCTGTCTTTATTGTCGGGACAAGCTTGAAGCTTCTTCCGACAGCCGTTGTAACTGCTGTCTTATTGAGAGTTATCTCATCCGAAAGACGATGGAAAGTATAGTTATGATAGTTTGCATATTGTTCGGCATAAGTATCTGTATAGCCCTCTATTACAAAATCTTCACTTATATTTTCAAAGTTATTTTCATACATACGGGTAACATTGGCAGGAACTTCAAGAACTTTCAGACTTGTACAGCCATAAAGATTGGCATTAAATTCACTTAAATCGTTATTTACAACAATTTTTGTAAGCTTGGAGCAGTTGATAAACGCATTTTCGCTGACAGCTTTAACGCCCGAAGGAATGACAAACTCACCGCTTGTACCGTCAAATACATGATAAAGCTCTGTTTTCGCTTTATTGTAGACAGCACCGTTTTCTATCGTATAATTGCCGTTATTCGGGAAATAGATATTTTCAAGACCATAACTGTTGTTGAATATATCAAAGTTAATAGTGTCAGTGTAACTTGATGAGAAGTTTATAGCTGTCAGCTTCGTGCAGTTGTTGAAAGCACCGTCCCAGCATGAAACAACGAATTTCGGAACATTCAATACACCTTCATAAGCAGGCGGTACAAATACAACCGATTCATTGTTATAAACAACACCGTCTATTGACTTGTAGTTGACATTGTTTTCATCAACA
>CACXGJ010000087.1 GCA_902767125.1 uncultured Ruminococcus sp.
ATGATTTTTGTTGGAGTAATTAAAAATGTCAGAGAGTAATATATTGGATAATATCAATTCTCCGTCTGATATAAAAAATCTTTCGGATTATGAGCTTGAGGAGCTTGCAGATGAATTAAGGACTGTGATAGTAGAGACCGTGTCCAAAAACGGCGGGCATTTGGCATCTAATTTAGGTGTTGTAGAGCTGACTATTGCGATACATAAAGCATTTGATATGCCTGTCGATAAGATAGTTTGGGATGTGGGACATCAGTGTTATGCACATAAGATAATAACGGGAAGAAAAGACAGGATAAATACTATACGCAAGGAAAACGGCTTGTCGGGATTTCCGAAAAGAAGCGAAAGCGTGTATGATAATTTCGATACAGGTCACAGCAGTACATCAATATCGGCAGCCTTCGGAATATCCTGTGCAGCGGATATCGCAAAGGACAGTCATTATACTGTTGCGGTGATAGGTGACGGTGCATTGTCGGGAGGTCTTGCATACGAGGGCTTGAATAATGCAGGAAGATACAGGAAGAATTTCATAGTTATCCTGAATGACAATAAGATGTCGATATCAAAGAATGTCGGTTCAATGGCAAGATATCTTTCAAAGACGAGGATAGCTCCGAAATATCTTGATGCAAAATCGAATATTCAAAGTACACTTGAAAATGTTCCTGTAATAGGCAAGCCTGTTGCGAATGGAATGAGAAGCACTAAAAATTGGGTGAAGGATGAGTTTTTCGGTCACCGAAACAATATATTCGAGCAAATGGGATTTACATATTACGGACCGTATGACGGACATAATATAGGACAGCTTGTACAGGCATTTGAAGCGGCTAAAAGAAAAAAGGGAGCTGTTTTGGTTCATGTATGCACCAAAAAGGGCAAGGGATATGAGTTTGCCGAAAAGGATCCGACAGGCTTTCACGGGATATCATCATTCGATATAGAAACGGGAGAGTCGAACAGTTCATCAAAGGGATATTCATATATATTCGGAAAATATCTTTGCAGACTTGCGGAGAATGACAAAAGGATATGTGCCATAACGGCGGCAATGAAGCAGGGAACAGGTCTTGAGGAATTTGCCAAAAAACATAAGGACAGATTCTTTGATGTAGGGATAGCCGAGGAACACGCCGTAACATTTGCGGGAGGACTTGCAACAGATAATGTGATACCTGTATTTGCGGTGTATTCGACATTTTTGCAGAGAGCATATGACCAGATAATACATGATGCGGCATTGCAGGGACTTCATGTTGTATTGGCAATAGACCGTGCAGGGATAGTCGGAGAAGACGGTGAAACACATCAGGGAATATTTGATACAGCATTTCTGAATACCATTCCGAATGTGACGGTCTATGCTCCGTCGAGCTTTGGGGAGCTTGAAAAAATGCTTGATAAAGCGATATTGGATACCAAGGGTACGGTTGCGGTGCGTTATCCGAGAGGCTCACAGGGGTATCTGCCGGATAATTTCGAGCCGTCAGCCGAGCCATACAGTGTTTACGGTGATATTGACAGTGATGATATAGTGATAACATATGGAAGGATATTTTCGGAGGTCTGTCTTGCGAAGAATGAGATAAGCGGAAAGATATGTATACTGAAGCTGAACAGAATAAAGCCTGTTGAAAGAAAAGCTGTTGAGATTGCCATGAATTATAGGAGAGTTTATTTCTTTGAGGAAGGAATAAAAAGCGGAGGTATAGGTGAACGATTCGGCTTTGAGATGTATCAGTCGGGATTTTCGGGGAAGTATATCCTGACAGCCATAGATGATTATGTTACACAAAGCACTACAAAGTCGGCATTACATAAATTAAGACTTGATACGGAAGGAATAGTTTCAAGGATAAAGGAAGAAAGGGGAGTTTGAATGTCAGTGAAAAAGCGTCTTGATATGTTGGTGTATGAAAGGGGATTTGCGGAAAGCCGTGAAAAAGCAAAGGCAATAATCATGTCGGGGATAATTTATGTTGACAATCAGAAATCCGACAAGCCGGGTACAGCATACAGTGAAGATGTAAAGATAGAGATGAGGGGAAATAAGCTTAAATATGTCAGTCGAGGCGGACTGAAACTCGAAAAAGCGATTGATGTGTTTAAGATAGATTTGAAAGATAAAATAACAATGGATATAGGGGCATCAACGGGAGGATTTACAGATTGTATGCTCCAAAACGGTGCCGAAAAGGTTTATTCGATAGATGTCGGTCACGGTCAGCTTGACTGGAAATTGAGGAATGATTCAAGGGTAGTGAATCTTGAACGTACAAACGTGAGATATGTGACAAGGGAACAGGTGCCTGATGAGATAGACTTTTTCAGCGTGGATGTCTGTTTCATATCCTTGAGTCTTGTATTGCCTGCCGTAAGACCTCTGTTGAAAGATGACTGCACAGCGGTGTGCCTGATAAAGCCGCAGTTTGAGGCAGGCAGGGGAAATGTCGGCAAAAACGGTGTTGTCAGGGATAAAAATGTACATAAGGATGTTATCGGAAAGATATATGAATTTTGTCTGTCAAACGGATTTGACGTGATGGGATTGGACTATTCTCCGATAAAGGGACCTGAAGGAAATATAGAATATCTTCTGTATATAAGGAGATCGGATGAGCCGATGACGGTCAATGAGATAGATATAGATGAGGTCGTGGAAGCATCTCACAGTGAGCTTGACAAATGATCGGAGATGATCTGTAATGGATAGAATAAAGAGTGTTTTTCTGATACCGAATCTTACAAAAAAGAAGGCATATGAGACCTCCGTCAGTGTCATAAGAAGGCTGTCCCGTCTTGGGATACAGGTATTGATGGACTGTTCGCTGAACAGACAGTACAGCTTTGAGGATGATATATTCTTCGGTGACAGTGACAGGATGATGAACTTCTGTGATATGGTGCTGACAATAGGCGGTGACGGTACACTGATCCATGCGTCAAGAAAAGCCGCTCTGCTCGGAAAGCCCGTTCTCGGTATAAATACGGGAAGATTGGGTTTTGTGGCGGAGCTTGAGCCTGATGAGCTTGATATGCTGTCAAGGCTTGCGGACGGAGATTATTCGATTGAAAAGAGAATGATGCTCAAGGTAATCCACAGAGGTAAGGAGCTTTATGCAATGAATGATGCCGTGATATCGAGAGGCTCTCTTTCACGGCTGATAGATATAGATGTATCGCTTGCGGAGGACAGGGGATATATATGTCACTATCGGGCAGATGGACTTATCCTGTCTACTCCGACAGGCTCAAGTGCATATTCGCTTGCGGCGGGAGGACCTGTTGTAGAGCCGACAATGAAATGTATTGTGATGACACCTGTATGTTCACATTCGCTTTTTGCAAGACCTGTGGTATTCAGCCACCGTTCACAGCTTGCATTGAGTGTGGCGTGTGATGACAACACAAAGGTATATCTTACGCTTGACGGAGTAAAGACGATGATAATAAGCCGCAGTGATGTGATATATGTCACCTCCTCGCAGATAGAGACAAAGCTGATAAAGCTGAAGGATAAGACCTTTTATAAAGTATTGAACGATAAATTTACCGAGAAAGGCAGACAGGTATGAAAACAAAAAGGCAGACAAAAATACTTGAGCTGATAAGGGAAAATGATATCGAGACTCAATCGGAGCTTTTGCAAAAGCTGAATGAGTCGGGTTTTCATGTAACACAGGCAACAGTATCAAGGGATATAAAGGAAATGAGGCTCGTAAAGGTGCCTGGAAATAACGGTATATATAAATATGCAGCGGAGACGGTATCGGAGGAGGATAAGGAATCCCACGCATATTTGTTTTTGACGGCAATAACAAGCATAGACTATGCCCATACACTTGTTGTGATAAAGACAAGGGCAGGCATGGCACAGGCAGTGTGTGCGGCATTGGATTCAAAAAGCCGTGTGGGAGTTCTTGGAACCATAGCAGGTGATGATACAATCTTTGTGGCAACAAGGTCCGATTCGGCTTCGGTAGGCTTTGTGTCTGACCTGAAGAAGCTCATGTCAAAGGAAAAAAGTTCATTTTCGTAAAAAAGAGGATTTTTATGCTAAAGAATTTGTATATAGAGAATATTGCCGTTATCGAGAAGACCAATGTAGATTTTTCGGACGGACTGAATGTAATGACAGGTGAAACGGGTGCAGGAAAATCTATCGTGATAGATTCGATAAATGCGGTGCTGGGCAACAGGACATCAAGAGACCTGATAAGGAACGGTGCGGAGAGTGCATTTGTAAGTGCAGAGTTCGATGAGATGTCCGAAAAGGCAGTTGAGGTGCTGAAGGAATACGGTTATGAGACAGATGACGGAACAGTGATGATACAGAGGGAAATAGGACTCAATGCCAAAGGCAAATGCCGTGTGAACGGAAGACCTGCAACAGTGGGTGTTCTGAAAGCAATAGGAGCATATCTCATAAACATTCACGGACAGCATGAAAGCTATGAATTGATGTCGCCCGAGCTTCATATAACATATATAGATAAATTAGGGAATTTTGCCGAGGAGCTTGAGGAATATTCGTCAGCATATAAGGAATACAGGAAATTGCAGTCCGAGCTGAATAAGGCTGAATTTGACGAGGCAGAGAGAAATCGCCGTATTGACCTGCTTCAGTATCAGGTCAATGAGCTTGAACAGGCAGATATGTATATCGGGGAATATGAGGAGCTTACAGAGCAGAGGAACATTATCGAAAATAAAGAGAAGATAGCGAATGCACTGAATGATGCAAGGGAATTTCTGAACGGCAATGAAGAAAGTGACGGAGCATTGCAGGAGCTTGAAAGAGCGTGCAGGTCTGTCGGAGAAGTGACCGATGTATTGCCCGATTCGGTTCAGGTGTGTAAGAGACTGCAAAATGCCCTGTATGAATTGGAGGACTGCTTTGAGGAGATATCGGGGCTTGCAGAGAATGCCGATTCGGAGATAGGCAATATCGAAGAAATAGAGGACAGGATAGACCTGATACAGAGATTGAGCCGAAAGTATGGTCAGACGATAGAGGAAATGCTTGATTTTCTCGACAATGCCAAAAAAGAGCTTGATTATCTCGAAAGATACGAGGAAAACAGGGAGCAGTTGATGAAGGACTGTCGGAAAGCCCGTCAGAAAGCGGAAGCATTGGCAGAGGAGCTTTCGGTGAAGCGTCAGAAAACTGCTGTGAGCTTTTCGGAGAGAGTAAAGGAAGAAATGACTTTTCTTGATATGCCGAATGTTGAGCTGGTAGTGAGTCAAAAAAAGTGTGAGCTGAATGCCTTGGGCTGTGACGATATAGAGATATTGATATCGACGAATGTGGGAGAGGAGCCGAAGCCTGTTGCAAAGATAGCGTCGGGCGGTGAGCTGTCGAGAATGATGCTTGCGATAAAGAATGTTCTTGCGGATAAGGATGATATAGATACACTGATATTTGATGAAGTTGATACGGGAATAAGCGGAAGTGCCGCACAGAAAGTCGGAATGAAGCTGAAAGAAGTATCAAAAAGCCGTCAGGTATTGTGTGTGACGCACCTTGCACAGATAGCCGCTCTCGGTGACAGTCATTTCAAGATACAGAAGAATGTGTCTGACGGAAAGACCTATACAAGTGTAAATTTGCTTGACCACAATGGCAGGGTAAATGAACTTGCAAGAATAATAGGCGGTGTCGAGATAACACAGGCAACTCTTGATTATGCCGAAGAAATGCTGAATCAATCAGCAGATAATAATATATAAAAGGAGTTTTTTAAAATGGATTGTTTGTTTTGTAAGATAGTTAATGGAGAGATACCCTCGAAGAAGGTATATGAAGATGACAGCGTGTATGCGTTTTATGACATTGCCCCAATGGCACCTGTTCATGTTTTGATAGTGCCGAAGGAGCATATCGCCTCGGTGAACGAGGTCACGGCTGAAAACAGTGCAGTCATCTCGCATATATATGAGGTTGCGGCAAAGCTTGCGAAAGAGCTGGGTATAGCCGATGACGGATACAGAGTTGTGACGAACTGCGGAGCAAATGCAGGTCAGACGGTATTCCATCTTCATTTTCATGTTTTGGGCGGTACAAAGCTCAAGGTAGAAATGTGCTGATCTGAATGGAGTGTATTGTGGGATGACAGAAAAGGAAATTGCAGAGATAAGAAAAAGATTGAGGCATGACAGGAACAATATCACAAGGATATACGGATGCTATGTCAGTGCGGATAAGGAGATCAGGAATGAATTTACTCAGACGGTAGGTCTGATACCGCTTGAGACGAATGAGATGCTGTTCGGTACGCTGCAAAAGACACTTTCGGGAAGGACAGGCAGAAATCTGCATGACATTGCCTTCAGAACAGAGCAGGTCGGTACAAGTGATGAACATAAGCTCCTCATGACATTGAGGGATTCCGAATTGGGTAATGCTGATGCGGTGCATGAGCTTTATGAGAAGATAATAGGCTCTTATCCGACAGATGAGAGCTATGTCATACTTCTGGCATATGATACATATGATCTGCCGAATGTTTCAAGGAATGATGAGGGCTTTGATGATGATTCGACAGAGGTTTTCAGATATATTCTGTGCAGTGTTTGTCCGATAAAGCTGACGAAAACACAGCTCGGATTTTCAAACGGAGATAACAGCTTCATGAATATAGGTGCGGATAGCAGTATATCTGCTCCCGAAATAGGCTTCATGTTCCCGTCATTTGATGACAGAAGCACGAATATATACAATGCACTTTACTATACGAGAAGTGCGAGTGAGAATTATCAGACTGTCACGGATGCGGTCTTCAATACAGAGGCTTTCATGCCTGCTGTCGAGCAGAAAGAGACCTTTCAGAGCCTTATAGCCGAAACAGTCGGAGATGAATGTGATTATGACCTGATACAGAACGTGCATGGTCAGATAACCGAGATGATAGCCGAGCATAAAAATACGAATCAGCAGGAAGAACTGTCGGTAGGCAAGACGGAGATAAAGAATATTCTTACAAAATGCGGTGTATCGGAGGAAAATATATCTAAATTTGATGAAAATTATGATAACAGCTTCGGTGAGAGGTCGTCCTTCAATCCACAGAACATAATAGATGAGAATAATTTTGAAGTAAGAACGCCTGACGTGACGATAAAGGTGAAGCCCGACAAAAGCTATCTTGTTGATACAAAGGTGATTGACGGAGTAAAATATGTGATAGTCCGTGCAGAAGAAGGCGTTGAGGTCAACGGTGTAAAAATAAATATTGCAAACGATTAGCGGATATTTTGCGTAAAGAAAAAACAGATCTCTCTGACAATTGAAAGTCGGAGGGATCTGTTTTTGTGCAGAAAACTTTGTATGATTGTATGAAGTTTAAATCAGTGATTTATATCAAGTGCATAATTTTTGTAAAAAAAACCGTCAAAGTGTTAAAAATGTCATTCACATATTTGTAAAAAATCAACATGGTTACATAAATTTGAATAAATTGTTATGAAATTATGAACAAAATTACAGCTTTACAAAATTTTGTTTATGTTATAAAATGGTATCAGTGAAAAGTTGGACTCTTTATTTATACAAAAAAATTATTTTTTGAAAGGATGATTGACAGTATGAGCGTTTTTTCATCAAAATTCAAGAGAATCGCTAAAAGAGTTACTGCATGGTCGCTTGCTGCATTTACAGCGGCAGCGGGTTTTGCTGCAATGCCTGATGTTCTGACAACGAAGGTCAATGCGGCGGCTGTTCTTTCGGATTCCGACAGAGGTGTTATTTTTGCAAATTCGAGAACGGATTTCCGTGATGAATCCATTTATTTCCTTATCACAACAAGATTTTATGACGGTGATCCGAGCAACAATGCAAGAAAAAGTGAAGATACAAAAGCACAGAATCCCGAAAACGATCCCTCATGGAGAGGTGACTTCAAGGGACTTATCGACAAGCTGGATTATATCAAGGCTCTCGGATTTACGGCTATATGGATAACTCCTGTTGTAGAGAATGATTCGGGCTATGACTATCACGGATATCATGCTTATGATTTCAGTGCCGTTGATACAAGATATGAGTCAAACGGTGTTACCTATCAGACGCTTATTGATGCGTGTCATGAAAAGGGCATGAAGGTCATACAGGACGTTGTATTCAACCATACATGTAACTGGGGTGAAAGAAATCTCCTCAAGCTCGAAAGCGATGTGTTTACAGAGAGAAATTCCGTTGTTATGAACGGTAAATACGGTCCCGGCGGTCAGTATACGGATACGGAAAATATCTACCACCACAACGGCTATTGCGGCGGCGGTGACTGGGACGAATATGCGGCTCAAAACAAAACTATCGCTGATGACTGTCTTGACCTTGAAACGGAAAATCCGAAAGTCTACAATTATCTTATTGATTGTTACAAGAAGTATATCGACATGGGCGTTGACGCATTCCGTGTTGATACAGTAAAGCATA
>CACXGJ010000088.1 GCA_902767125.1 uncultured Ruminococcus sp.
ACACAGCCGGGCATGATTATAGAATCCTCTATCACTGCACCTGCTTTTACAACTACATTTGAGAACAGTATCGAGAACTCAAGCTCACCGCCGATGTCACAGCCGTCACCGATAAGTGAGTTCTGTATTTTGGCTGTATCTGCGATGTACTGCGGAGGAACAACAGGATTTCTTGAATATATCTTCCAACTCTCGTCCATGAGGTCGAGCGGAACATTCGGATCGAGCAGATCCATATTAGCTTCCCAAAGGCTGTCGATAGTTCCGACATCCTTCCAATAGCCCTCGAACTGATAAGCGAACATTCTCTGACCGTCCTCAAGCATTCTCGGAAGAACATTCTTACCGAAATCATGTTCAGAACCCTCTGTTTCTTCATCCTCGATAAGATACTTGCGGAGCTTGTCCCAGCTGAATACATATATACCCATTGAAGCATTTGTGCTTTTCGGATGCTTCGGTTTCTCCTCAAATTCATAGATAGAGCCATCGGGATTTGTATTCATAATACCGAATCTTGAAGCCTCCTCAAGCGGAACATCTATAACTGCTATAGTGCAGTCCGCATTGTTCTCCTTATGGAAGGCTATCATCTTTGAATAGTCCATCTTATAGATATGGTCACCGGAAAGTATCACTACATAATCGGGATTGTATCTGTCAATATAATTTATGTTCTGATAAATAGCATTTGCAGTGCCTTTATACCAGTCAGTGCCTTTTATCTGCTGATAAGGCGAAAGCACACTTACACCGCTGTTCATGCTGTCGAGATCCCAAGGCTGACCGCTGCCGATATACTCATTGAGTACGAGGGGCTGATACTGTGTAAGGACACCTACCGCTTCAATACCCGAATTTACGCAGTTTGAAAGCGGAAAGTCAATTATACGGTATTTGCCGCCAAACGGTACAGCAGGCTTTGCGAGTTTTTGAGTAAGTACCCCAAGTCTGCTTCCCTGACCGCCGGCAAGCAGCATGGCTACTACTTCTTGCTTTGGATACATATTATTATCCTCCTTCGATAAATAACGATTTTATTTTTACAGCACTTCTGTACTGTCAGTTACTGTTCTTCTGTTTCAGTCTTTTTCTTTCTTGTTCTTTTCTTGGGCTTTTCTTCCTTCGCCGCATCAGCTTCATCTGCTTTTTTGGCAGTCTTTTTCTTTGTAGTCTTCTTTACGGCTGATTCTGTATCGTCTGCCTTTTTTCTGGGCTTTCTTTTTGGCTTTTTGCGTACACCCTTGAAGTACATTCCAGACATCGGCGGAAGTGTAAGCTCAATTGACTGTTCAAATCCGTGCATCGGATCATCTGTTGAAACTATGGCTGTACCGTTGGATATTCCCGAACCGCCAAATTCCGACCAATCGGTGTTCATGACCTCACTGTATGTACCTGCATACGGCACACCTATACGATAATTTTCACGCAGCATCGGCTGGAAATTGCAGACTACTATTATTTCATTTCCTTTTTTGTCAATTCTTCTGAAAGAGATAACGCTCTGGGTATAGTCATCATTCGATATCCAGTTGAAGCCCTCCCATGAATAGTCAATTTCCCACATAGGGCTGTTTTCAAGATAGAAATGGTTGATAGCCTTGAAGAAGTTTTTCAGTTCATTATGCTTGGGATATTCAAGAAGCATCCAGTCAAGCTCACAGGAATAATCCCATTCCTTGAACTGTCCAAATTCCGTTCCCATAAAAGTAAGTTTCTTTCCGGGATGTGCCATCATATATGCTATGAATGTCCTTACACCCTTGAATTTCAGGTCATAGTCACCGGGCATTTTATTTATCAGAGATGCCTTTCCGTAAACGACCTCATCATGCGATATAGGCAAAACAAAGTTTTCGGAAAAAGCATAGAAGAATGAGAATGTCAGATTATCATGATTGAAAGGTCTGTAAAGGGGATCGAGTGAAATATAGTGGAGCATATCGTTCATCCAGCCCATATTCCATTTATAGTTGAATCCGAGACCTCCCATATATGTAGGCTTGGAAACATTTGCCCATGCAGTAGATTCCTCTGCTATCATAAGTGTATTCGGGAAATATCTGAATGCTGCCTCATTGAGCTTATGCAAAAATGCAACTGCCTCAAGATTATCCTTTCCGCCGAATTTATTGGCTACCCATTCACCGTCACGTCTGCTGTAATCAAGATAGAGCATTGAAGCAACAGCATCTACACGAAGACCGTCAATATGATAGTAGTCCATCCAGAAGATAGCACTTGATACAAGGAAGCTCACTACCTCGTTCCTGCCATAGTCAAATACAAGCGTTCCCCAGTCCTTATGCTCGCCCTTACGCCAGTCGGCATATTCATAGCACGGTGTGCCGTCAAATCTTGCAAGACCGTGTGCATCTCTCGGGAAGTGTGCAGGTACCCAGTCCATTATGACAGATATACCTGCCTGATGGCACCTGTCAACAAAGTTCATGAAATCAAACGGACTTCCGTATCTTGAAGTTATCGCAAAATATCCTGTTACCTGATAGCCCCATGACGCATCAAAAGGATATTCCGTCAAAGGCATGAACTCGATATGGGTATAGCCCATATCCTTTACATAAGGGATAAGCTCATCGGCAAGCTTTGAGTAAGAGAAATAATTTCCGTCTGCATATTTTTTCCATGAGCCTGCATGAAGCTCATAAATATTCATCGGACTGCTGTAGGATTCATGCTTTGCCTTTTCCTTCTGCCATTCCTCGTCATGCCACTCATAGCCGTTTATATCAACGAACACGGAGGAATTATTCGGACGTGTTTCATAGTGGAAAGCATACGGATCCGATTTGAGTATACAGTTGCCGTCATGTGTTTCGATACTGTATTTATAGATGGAATAGTCACCGACTATATCAGCAATAAAACACTCCCATATACCGCACATACCATCCACAGAAGTCCAATTCATCCTATGGGCATTTCTATCCCAGTTATTGAAGGTACCTACTACCGAAACGCTTTTTGCATTTGGTGCCCATGTTCTGAACATAACTCCGTCCACACCGTCACGATGTTCCTTGTGGGCTCCCATGTAATTATACGCATGATAATTTTCACCGCTGTGAAACAGTTCCTGGTCGGAACGCTCATTCATTTCATTATTGCCAAGCTGCATATACAACAACTCCTTCTATGCTGAAACTTCTATTTACATACATATATAATAGCTTAAATTTGGATAAATTTCAAGTCTTTTTGAAATACTTTTTATGAAATATTGTTAAAAATTTTTAAATTTTTTCCAAAATAGAATTATGAAGCTTTTTTTGTCATAGTTTAGCAACTTATGGTAACATATTTTTTGTGTCGAAATTGCTCAAAAATCGTTTATTTTCACCAAAAGAAATTTATTTATATTGCCAAAACAAAAAGCCGTTCTCCAAAAAATTTATAAATTCTTTTGGAGAACGACTTATTATTGTTTCTTCAAAATTTTTGTTTTCAGCCAAAGCAGAAAAACAATTATCAACTGTATCAATAATATCATTACAAAAGCCATTGCTGCCCATATCAAAGCAAATGAAAAGTCATAATACGGGCTTGCACCGTCAAGCGATATTCCACGCATTCCCACACCGTACAGTCCTTTTCCCGAATATAACAGAACCATGAGGCAATAAAAAATATCAGGCACTATCCAATATCTGATTTTTTTGGTGATAAGGCAAAATCCCAAAATAAATCCCACAAAAAATGTCACAAACATTATGAGTGTGCTTTCATTATTGTTCGGGTAACAGTCAGGCAAAAGAAAAGGGAAAACAACAAACTGCAATAAATATATCAATACAGTGATACATATATTTTTTATCGTTATAATAACATTTTTATTCATACGCTACACCGCCTTTTACGGTTACTGTTATGACAGAAAAATCGTTTCCCTGAAATATGACAGTTACACTTTCTTTGGGTGACGCAACACAGCCTCCACCCGTATATACCGCTTTTGACGAAACATAGCTGTATTTATCTCCGTAATGCTTCTTTACATAATCCTTTGCAAGACTGACCTCTCCGACATTCAGCAGATTAAAAATAAATATCCCAAGAATAATACATATCATTATGATAGCAAAGATTATAATAATATGTCTCTGTTTTTTGGATTCCTTTTTGGGATCAAGCCCGAAATCGGGACTTTCAATATCATACTCGTCCATACATTCATTCGCCCTTCAGGATTATATTTCTGACATTCTGCATACGTTCATCAAGCTCGGCACTTGCATTTGCACAGTCGATAAGCTCCTGTGAAAGCATATCCTTCTTTTCCTCGGGCAGATTCTTCTTGTATTTCAGCTTATGCTCAAGGCTTGCCCAGAAATCCATTGCAATAGTCCTCAACTGCACCTCTACTTTTACATCCTTCTTTTCATTTTCAAGAAATATCGGCACCGATATTATGAGATGAAGACTCCTGTAACCGCTCGGCTTCGGATTTTTTATATAATCCTTTTTGCTTATGAGTGTCACATCATCCTGCTGTAAAAGACATTTTGCAAGCCTGTATATATCATCTACAAATGAGCATATAACCCTCACACCTGCTATATCATGTATGTTTTCTTCGATGGATTCCAAATTTCTCGGAATATTCTTTTTTATAACTTTTCTTATTATACTGTCATAGTCCTTTACACGTGAGGTTATACTTTCAATCGGATTGCCGTCATATTTCAGCGAAAACATCTCATTAAGCACCTTGAATTTAGTTTCCACTTCCATTATCGCACAGGCATAATATGAAAAAAATTCCTCGGCAGGTGCAATGCTCTCCTGAATTATATCCAAAAACATTTCTTCATTGAAATTTATTCTCTCAGAAAATTTTACAAGCTCCTTTGCAACGTCATCAGCGTGCTGTATTATACTATTATTTTTCTCACTCATTAAAATTTACACTCCTTGATTTATCATATAGTTATATGATAAGGTAATTTATAATGCTTGTCAACCTAAAAAATATGTACAGCAGGTAAATTTTTTGTGCATATCAAAAAACAGTCACTTGTCAGGTGACTGTTTTAATGAATTTATAGCCTTTTTCCTTGACAGCCTTTTTTATTTGGCTGTCCGAAACATCATGTGACATTTCAATATAAGCCTTGCCGTCAGTATGACTTGCCGTGACACTGATAATGCCGTCTATTTCTTCAAGTGCCTTTTTCACTGTCGCCTCACAGTGAGGACACATCATACCTTTTATAACGACTGTTTTTTTAATAATATCTCCGCTGTCGGAAATATCCGTCACGGCATTTTTGATTTTCTTATCCCTGTTTGAATCAAACAGCCTGAACAGATTCAATCTCAACGCATTTGTTACGACAAATACACTTGACAAGCTCATTGCCGCAGCTCCGAACATTGGTGTCATGCCTATTCCCCAATGTGCATAAACTCCTGCTGCAAGCGGTATCAGGAGAGTATTATATATCAATGCCCAAAACAGATTTTCAAGGATATTTCTATACGTCTGTCTTGAAAGCCTTACCGCTGCCGAAACATCTGTCAGACGGCTTTTCATCAATACAACATCTGCCGCATCTATCGCAACATCTGTTCCTGCACCTATCGCTATTCCGACATCTGCCCTTGTCAGTGCAGGAGCATCATTTATTCCGTCACCTACCATGCCGACCTTGCCTTTTTTCGACAGCTTTCTGATAACTGTTTCTTTGCCGTCAGGCTTGACATTAGCTATTACCTCATCAACTCCTGCCTGCTTTGCAACAGCTCTTGCCGTCCTCTCATTATCACCCGTCAGCATGACCGTATATATCCCCATATTCTGCAATTCCTTCACAGCTTTAGCAGAATCTTCTTTTATCGTGTCGGCAACAGCTATTATTCCGAGCAAATCTCCGTTTTTCGTGAATAACATGGGTGTTTTTCCCTGTTCGGAAAGCTCATTTGTCTTTTCAAGAACATCTTCGGAAATATCGAATTTTCCCGATATGAAATCCACGCTTCCGCCGAATATCTCACATCCATCAATTTTACCTGTCAAACCGTTTCCGACAAGTGCCTTGAAGCCTGTTACTTCACCGATCTTCACATCACTGTCATATTCACATACCGCTTTTGCAAGAGGATGTTCACTCATACTTTCAAGAGATTTTGCATAATACAGTAATTTATCATTAAAAGAAAGCACATCTGTAACAGACGGCTTGCCGTTTGTTACAGTGCCTGTCTTGTCAAGGGCAATTATTTGTAATTTGCCTGTTTCCTGCAATGCTTCGGCAGTTTTGAACAATATACCGTTTTTTGCACCGACACCGTTTCCGACCATTATTGCAACAGGTGTTGCAAGTCCCAATGCACACGGGCATGACACCACCAACACACATATCCCTCTTGCAAGTGCTGTTCCAATGCCTGCTCCAAGCAATAACCACACTGCTGTCGTTATAACTGCAACCCCTATCACAGCAGGTACAAATATACCCGATATTTTATCCGCCACCCTTGCAACAGGTGCTTTTGTAGCCGCTGCATCACTTATCATGGAGATTATCTGTGAAAGAGTTGTATCCTCCCCGACTCTCAATGCACGGCATTTCAGGAATCCCGACTGATTTATTGTTGCAGATGAAACATGATCTCCCACAGCTTTATCAACAGGGATACTCTCACCTGTCAAAGCCGATTCATCAACAGCACTGTTTCCCTCGATAACTTCACCGTCAACAGGAATATTTTCCCCCGGTCTGACTATGAATATATCATCTTTTCTGACATCATCTATTGCAACTGTCACTTCTTCACCGTCACGGATAATATTTGCGGTTTTCGGTGCAAGCTTCATCAGGCTTTTCAAAGCATTTGTAGTCTTTCCCTTTGAGTATGCTTCAAGCATTTTTCCGGCTGTTATGAGAGTCAATATCATTGCAGCCGACTCAAAGTAAAATTCGTTCATGTAAGCCGCTTCATTCGCCCTGTCAGCCGTCATTGCAAAAAGCATTACGGTACTGTAAGCAAATGCCGCCGATGAACCGAGTGCAATAAGTGTATCCATATTAGGTGAGCCGTGAAACAGGCTTTTGAATCCGCTGACAAAAAATTTCTGATTTATCACCATGATAATTCCCGACAAGAGTAACTGCACAAGTCCCATTGCA
>CACXGJ010000089.1 GCA_902767125.1 uncultured Ruminococcus sp.
AGTATCAGTTTGGTTCTTCATGGTATAAAAACCATATCAACAAATCGGATAATGGATATTATTTTACAGTTTCGGACTTTTTGTTTTATATGGATGAAAGCACTATGCAGGCAACACCGCTTTGTGATCTTCCAAACTGTGTGCATGAAACAGTAACGCAAAGATCGGATATCCCCGAATGTAATGCTTGTATCGGTGCAACAGACGGTGAAATATATTATTATGACGGTGCTGTTTACTACATTAAGACAACCGGTTTCGATACCGACAGAGAAACAAAAATCATCCGCTGCTCATCTGATGGTACTTCAAAGGATATATTGGCTTCCGTAAAAAACAGCAAAGACAACTGCATGATCGTTCACAGAGGATATGTCTATTATTCTGCAACTGAATATGTGCTGACAAACGAAAGGGACAGCAGAGGAAAAACAACGATCAACGGTTTGACAACCCTCTATCGGCTTGATTTGAGTGACAGTAACGCAAAGCCTGAAAGCTATCTGCAAAATGCCGACTTCGGGCTGTCAGGAGTTCCAATCATCAAAAAACTGTCAGCCTATGGAGAGCATCTTATCATATATGCAGAAGAATCCGATCTTTACAGCGAAAACGGCATTTCGGTTACGGTTGAGAATAGTCCGATATTCAGCGTTGATCTGAATACCAAAAATCTCACCGATCTGACGAAGATAAGCTATCCGCAGGCTGATGCACAACTTGAAGATGTCACATACCTTAACGGAAAAATTATGTTCCATCTGATGAAAAATAATGAATTGAGCCGTGAAATTTATACAATGAACTTTGACGGTACGGATATACAAAGTGTGTTTTATCTGCCGGACGGTGTTATAGCTTCCCTTTACACAGATGAAAACTATGTTTATTTATACTCATTAAGATATGATTCATCGGGAATCTGCGAAGGTCTGACACTGGATGTTTATGACGAAAACTTTAATTTGCTGAATAATGTTATTCTGCCTTTGCCCGATCCGCTTGCAGAGGGTGACGGTATGCTTTCATCCTGCGGTGATAAACTGATGGCTTACGGAGTAACATACCGTCTGGATGAAAACGGTGATCCTGTAAACGAAAAGTGTCCTATTTACTATATCAAGTACATCAAAAAATCAGAGCTTCTTCAAAAGAACGGTAAGCCCGAATGGAAGCTCGCCTACAATTCGGAATACCGCTATGAAGATATTTATTCTTGAATGTTACAAGCTGCTGCTGCAGCGGATACTGATCGGCTTGACGGCTCTGCTCCTGATGGTCACTGCAGTGTATGCAATAATGAATAATTCACCGTTTGATAATATCAATAAAGAACAGGAAAGCTATTTTGAGACTTATCGTGTCTTTATTACGGGTATGCAGTCTCGTGCAGACAGGCAAGGCGGCTTTTCGGTTTTTTCTGATAATGGTGATTTCGCAAAGCGAAACATAGAGCAGACACCGAAAGATTTTGCTGATCTGCATGATGTGGTTTTAGTCAAGGGGGATTATACAGGCATAGAAACAGGCACATCTGACCTGCTTACGGATATATTTGTGTTGGTAATAATATTCACCTTCTGCATTTTCCTGTTTTCCACAGAACGGGAAAAGAATTTGCTGATACTTGTAAAATCCACAAAGAACGGTCATGCAGTTTCCGCAGCGACAAGACTTGCCGTCTTATTGACCGGTACATTTGTTTGCTGTCTGCTGTTTTACGGTATAAGGCTTATCATCATTCTTTCAATATATGGTATGCCTCCCCTTGATGCTCCGATACAATCAAGCAGTATGTTTATGAACTGCTCACTCAAAATAAATGTATTTCAATATATTCTTTTGTGGTTCGGTGCAAAGATGCTTATCATGTCTGCAATCGGCTGTTTGTTTTCGGCTGTCTTTCTGATGTTAAAAAACTCCGATTTTATCTGTTTTTTATGTACCGGAATAATTGCTGTCGAATACGGCTTGTTTGCACTGATTTCTGAAAGTTCACCTCTTTGTAACCTTCATTTTATCAATCTTTTTGCGTTCCTTGATACAAAAGAAATCATCAAAAATTACCTGAATCTGAATATCTTTGAATATCCTGCCAATAGAATGACTGTATTTATATTGGTATGTGTTGTATTGATAATCTTTTCGCTGACTGTTTCTGTTATGGCATTTTCTCTTGGCAGTCAGATAAAAAGAGAAAGTCCATTTTCAAAACTGTCGGCATTTTTCAGGGAACGACTTCCTCATTTCGGCAGTGTAAATCTTTTTACAGCGGAGATGTATAAACTTCTTATCCGGCAAAAAAGATTTGTTGTGCTTCTTGTTCTGTTGTGTATCGGAATAAACGGCATTAACCTGACATGGCACGATTCGTTTTCTTCTGTTTCTGATGCTGCTTTTTACAGCTATATCAACACGTTAGAGGGAAAATTTGACATACAAAAGGAGCAGTTCATTAAAAAGGAAAGCTCATACTATGAAAAACTGCAAGCGGAATACAAAGAGCTTTCATCAACTGAAAGTCTTACTCTTGAACAGGAGCAAAGAATGTACAGTCTTGAATTTACGCTTAAATATCAAAAGCAAGGCTTTGAACGGCTGACAAAGCATATTGACTATTTACGTGAAAAGCAGAAGGAAAGCGGCGGCGATATTTATATTATCAACGATATACAATATGGACATTTGCTCATGAACAATGCAACAGATACTATTTCGGTTTTACTTGGTCTTGGTGCTGTGATATTGTCATTGAGCGGTATGTTTGCATTTGAACATAAGCGTCAGATGACAGCTTTGTTCAGGTCAGCAAAGAACGGAAAAGGAAAACTGTTTTTTGCAAAGTTTTTATTGGCAGTATTGATGTCGGGCATAATTTACACTTTGATATATGCACCTCTTATTATTGCATATATCCGTCAGTATGGGAATGTTATCCTTGAAACACCCGCATATTCTTTGCCCGTCTTTTCAAACACTCCATCAAGCCTGACAATTTCAGGAATGCTCATTTTGCAGTATGTGTTCAGGCTGCTGCTGTTTATTTCTGCAGCTATAATGACGGCTGCTTTGTCCGAATTGACTGAAAACAGCTTTTTGACAATAACGGGAGCCGGTTTACTGTTTATACTTCCCTCTGTTGTGCTTTGCAGCTTTGGATTTGAAATTATTATCGGCATAGGCAGCGGATATTTATGGCTGATCGTGATTATGGGATTTTCAGTGTGTATATTTTCACTGATTATTGCATTGTCGGCAGCACGGAAATTCACTGGAAGCACTGTACTCAAAAGTATTACAGAAAGGCGGAAATATTATGGAGTTAAGGCTTGAACACATTGAAAAGAGTTACCGACATGGCAAGAAAGCCCTCTCGGATATTTCATTGACACTCACACCTGGAGTATATGGTATTTTAGGTGCCAACGGTGCAGGAAAAACAACGCTCATGAATATCATAACCGATAATCTTCGCCCCGACAGCGGACAGGTCTTTTACAATGGAGAGAATATAAACATACTTGGCAGCAGATACAGATCAGCTATCGGATATATGCCCCAACAACAGGGACTTTATGAAGGCTTTACGGCAAGCCGTTTTTTGTACTATATGGCGGCTCTCAAAGGTCTTGACCGCAAAACCGCCAAATCACAGATAGACGATCTTCTTGCAAAAGTGAATCTGCAAAACGAAGCACACAAACGACTCAGTAGCTTTTCGGGCGGCATGAAGCAGAGAATACTTATTGCACAGGCATTAT
>CACXGJ010000090.1 GCA_902767125.1 uncultured Ruminococcus sp.
AAGTGTGGAGTTATTGACAAGTGCATTATTGGAAACGGTCACTGTAAAGAATTTTTTGACTTCTGTGCCATTGCTGTCCTTTACTTTGACGCACACATCATAGGTCGTTGCTTTTGCAGGCTTGAATGTGACAGTAGAATTTGCTTTGTAAGCCTGAGCAGTGGTCCATGAAGCCTGAGAAGTTTGTTTATATACTACCTGATACTGATATGTGCCTGTACCGCCTGTGGCTTTTCCGGTGGCGGTGATGGTATCACCGAGAGAAATTGCTGTTGAAGAAAGAGTGGAGTTATTGGTAAGAGCCGTTGCAGAGGATTTTGTTTTAACGGCGATAGTCAGATCACTTGTTACTTTTGTAACTCTGTATGTATTGGGGAGAGTATCCGTTGAAACGTCTTTAAGATTCTTATAGCCGCCTGTTACGGTAACGCTGTCAAGCTCATAGCCGCTTTTGAGAACGACTGTGAAATTGACCTGACCTTCGCCTGTGCTGTCGGGCAAGCCTGTATCACTGTTTCTTGAAACATCGGTTTTTGCATTTGTAATACTTGCAGATGTGTAGTCCTGTGTGTTGTATAAATTCACTGTTGCACCGCTGTCCGTTGAGAAGGTAACATTGTAGCCCTCATCGGCAACTACTGTTGTATCATCATGACCGTCACAGTTTGATGAAGCTGTCATCGGGATAGTCTTGTATTCCGTTGCACCGCAGCTCTGACAGGTATAGAGGATTTTTCCTGTTGAAGTTGCAGTTGCCGCTGTTACAATTTTCCCTGTATTCCAATTATGTGCAAAAGCATGACTGTTGCAGGAGTCAACACTTCCGCCTGTTGAAACGGATATTGATGAAGATGAAACATTGGGTTCTGAATAGAGGAGATAGTTTATATTTCTCAAAAGTTTATCGCTGTAAAGAACTGTACTGCCGTTTTTGACATTCACGACTGTTCCCGAAGAAATAGAAGTAGTCTGTTTGTAATAGCTTTGACTTGTAGAAGTGGAGGGATTTTCATTCATGGGATTTGTACCTGCCGCAAAAACGGTTGCACCGTTCAAAGTGATAGTACCGTCACTGTCAAGAGGAGAGTTGTCACCGCCTGTTGCCTGTGCAAATACTGTTATGTCACCGCCAGCCATATTCAATGTACCGTTTGAATCCAAGCCGTCACCGAGTGCATTTACATAAACAGAACCGCCATATATATTCAGTGCATAGTTACCTGACGCTGAAGAACCTCCGCCGCCGGGACCGCCCGAACCTCCGCCCGGTCTGCCGCCGGGATTGAATGTATTTCCGCCGCCCTGACCGGGATCTGAACCGTTTGAACTTCCGCCGGCGGCATTGATACCGTCATCGGATGCAAAAACGTAATACTTGCCGGAATACATATTGACAGTACCCGATTCAAGTCCCTCATAGCTTGAATAAATATAAAATTCGGGATCTCTTGCAAGCCCGCCGCTTATGCCCAAATCAAGCTGTGTATCGGCATGAACACCGTCATCACCCGTGTAAATTTTGAATGTGCCGCCTGTTATCTCTGCATTTGTATCGGAATGTATGGCATCATCTGCCGTATTGATATTGAAAGAACCGCCTGTGATGATAAGATTGTTTTCAATATTCTCTCTGTCACCTGATGCCTTCAAGCCCTTACAGCTCATTGTATCACTGTTGAAAGAGCTGTCATTATAGCCGTTCATAGTTTTGATAGTGAAATCACCGTTTGTAATTTTAAGAGTATTCTCGGCTTGGATGGCATCACCGTCTGATGTAATATTGAAGGTACCGCCGTTGATAGTGATCGAACCTGTTGAAGCAGTGTCATCTGTATCGGGAACGGATTTGATACCGTCATTGTCGGTATCAAGAGTAAAAGTACCACCGTTTATTGTAATGCTTTCATCGGAAGCTATGCCGTTATTTACCGCAGTCACATTATAGCTGCCGCCATTGAAAGTCTGTGAGGATTCAGCTGCTCCCTTGATACCGTTTTTTGCGTTTCCGTAAACATTCAATGTACCATTTCCACAGAACGTAACATTGGAGCCGCTTTTTACTTTGATAGCCGCCCCTTCAAAATCCTCATTCGTATCTTCTGTTGAAGCATCCTCATTGTCTGTAAGTGTAGAAGTGCCGTCAAGATGGATAGTGACATTGCTGCCCTTTTTCACGACAACAGGTGCCGTCTGTGCAGATGTCAGTGAAAGGCTGTCGAGGATAAGTGTGACATTGTCAAGACTTTTTGATACAACGATACTGCCCTCCGAGCATTTGCCCTTGATTTTATATACACCTGCCGCACTTATAGTCAAAGTTGTGCCGTCAATGGTATAGCCTATGCCTGAAACAGTTTCTGTGATAGCGGTGTTGGAAAAAGTCAGAGTAGGGTTGGTATTTGCCGCAAAAGCCGTTGTCTGCACCGCAAAGGGTACAGCGCTCAATATCATCATCTGTGATAACAATGCACTTGCGATCTTCTTTTTAAGCATTTGAAAAACCTCCTGTTACAATATATCTTTTGATAATTGATTATACACGAAATTCTTGAAAAACTCTTAAAAACGAAGGGATTTTTTTAAATAATTTCAAATGCGACCATGAAAGTCGTGCCGTTTGTTTGGGTGCTGTCAACTGTTATATATGCGTGGACAAGCTCGGACATTTTATGTACAATGGGCAGACCTAAACCATGTCCGTCGGATAAATTTCTTGTTTTGTCGCTTCTGTAAAACCTGTCAAAAATGTGTGGAAGATCTTCTTTGCTGATAGTGCTGCCAAGATTCTGTACGGAAAAAACAGCTTTTTTTCTTGATGTATAAACCCTTATTTTTATATTTCCGCCGTCAGGCTCATATTTCAGAGCATTTTCTATAAGACTGCTGCAAATACGGTTTGTATATGCTTCTGTTGAAAGTATCATTATATTTTCGTTTATTTCATCCTCAAAGGTGATTCCCCGTTCATATGCGACCGATTCCATCTGCAATACACATTTTTCTGTGACTGAAGATAAATTGACAGCCTGTCTTTCAACGGTTTTTTCGACTGATTCAAGAGATGATAGGGTGAGCATTTCGTGTATAAGCTTCATCATTTCATTAGCGGCATTGTCGGTACTGTCAAGCCACTGCTGATTTTCGGATACAGCCGACAGCGGATTTGATTTGATGATGCTGTTGTTTGCAAGTATCACGGTGATAGGTGTTTTTAGGTCATGGGATATGTCCGCAACAAATTTTCTTTCCATTTCAATAGCATTTTCCATAGGCTTTGCGGCAAGCTTTGAAAGCTGTATACTGATAAAAAAAACAAGTGCCATTGCAAGAATATATGCAAGCAATAAAATAAGTGTTATTCTCACCATTCGGTAGCCTATATAAGAAATATCCGCAACGGCTATTTTATATTCATTTTCGGTTTTTTCCATGTAATAGATGATATGATATTCATAGAGAGTACCGAAGCTGTTTTTTTGTTTTGCGATTTGAGGAATTATCTCGGATACATCACCGTCAAAAGAAAGGTTTTCTGATAGCACGGAAATTTCGTTATTTTTGCTGTTGTACATTATGGTAGTGATATTGTCATCTTTATAACGCTTTGACTGAACTTTGGGTTCATGGGTATTTTGCGGTTCATTTTCGGGCTTGTCGGGAGGTGACTTTTTATTATTTTTGCCGATATCGGTATTATTGGAACGTGGAGGCTGTTTTTCCTCGGAGAAGTTCCAAGGCTTGAGAACAAGTGTCATTGTATTTTTAAGCTCGTTGTAGCTGTTTGTATATACTGCTGTTCCTATCATGATGAACGTGCCTATCAGAACAAGTCCGACAAGAAGCATATTCAGCAATACAAATCTTCTGCGATAGCCCTTTAGCATTCCTTTTCCTCCAGACGATAGCCAAGCTTATGTATTTTTTTGATAGAAACGACTGAATCCAAATATTTCAGCTTTTTTCTCAAAAACGATATATAAACTTCAACATTGTTGTAGGTAGCTTCGGATTCCATACCCCATACTTTATTGATAATAATGTCATTTGTTATAGTCATATTGGGATTATAAAGAAATACCTTCAGAACTTCAAATTCCTTTCGGCTCAACTGAACGGATTCATTTTTACATGACAGCATTGCGGAATTGACATTCAGGGAAATATCCTTGTATGTAAGTGTATTGACAATAACAGTACCCTTTCGCCTTGTCAATGCACCTACCCTTGCGAGCAGTTCTTCTACATTGAACGGCTTTGTCATATAGTCATCTGCACCGCAGTTCAGACCTGATACCTTGTCCGATACAGAACTTTTTGCGGTAAGCATTAAAACAGGTGTATCAATACTGTCGTTTCTCAATGTCTTTATCACCTCAAATCCGTCCATTTTAGGAAGCATGACATCAAGAATTATCAGATTGTAACGATTATTTTCCGCATAGTTCACGGCTGAAAGTCCGTCATATACGGCATCAACTATAAATCCGTTCTGTTCAAGAATTTTTTTGACAGCATTTGAAAGAGATATCTCATCCTCTACCAATAATATCTGCATATTTTTCACTCCTTTTAAAAATATTCTTCTTTATTATAGCACAAATATCTTGAAAATTCCTTAAAAATTCAAGATTTTAGCAGTGTAAATATATGTTATGTTATCATTGGCTCACCACATTTCAAAATGAAAATGGGTTTGTGAAAAAATTTGTAATATATCATTGACAAACTTACAGTTTCATGTTTAACTAAAAGAAATGCAGCTTGTATTTTAGTGAAGCCTGTAATATACTATTTTATGGTGATAAGATGGGATATAACGAACTGATAAAGAATTTTGATATAATACGGGATTATATGAGGGATTTTTATGTATACGGGTGGGGCAGCCGTGAGGAATATGACAAAAAGAGCAGTCGCACATACGATGATGCAAAAAGACGTATTGAAAGCTGGCTCGGTGAATATATGAAATATCAGCGTTATCCTGACGGTAAAAGAGTGTTTATTTCGGTTGATACAAGAAATACCGTACATAATCCGCTTTATAAGGCTCTCAAAGCAAAAAGCTTCACTGACGGGGATATAACACTTTTCTTTATAGTATTTGATATTCTGCATGAACCGTCAGTTTATTTTTCGCTGTCGGAGATTTTGGATAAGATAGACAAAGAATATTTGTCATGCTTTGATGTTCCGAAAATATTTGACAGCTCCACTGTCAGAAAAAAGCTGAATGAATATGTTTATATGGGACTTCTCAAAACAGAAAAAAGAGGAAAAATTTTGTATTATTCACGGTCGGAAAATGATCATTTCAACGATACGGATATATTGCATTTCTTTTCGGAGATAATGCCGTGTGGTGTATTGGGAGCGTTTTTACTTGATAAACAGGAGAATTATAAGGATATTTTCACGTTCAAGCACCATTATATAAACTCTGCCCTTGACAGTGAGATAGTATATTCACTGTTTTCAGCCATGCACAAAAAAAGGGAGACAGAGATTCAAAAAATCACCCGAAAGGGTAATAAAAGAAGTGTGCATATAGTTCCTTTAAGGCTGCTTATAAGTGTGCAGAACGGCAGACAGTATCTTATGGCATACAACAGAAAAAAACGGAGAGTGCTTTCATATCGGATAGATTATATATTTGATGTAAAGCCTCTTGAAAAGGCGGAGGATTTTGACTTTTTGAGAAGCAAGCTGAATGGTATGCAGCCTTTCATGTGGGGAGTAAGCACTCAAGGGAAAAGTGCAAGACGTGAAACGGTTGAATTTATCGTACATTTCCGAGATGATGAGCAGCATATATATGACCGTCTTCAAAGAGAAAAACGCTGTGGCACGGTTGAAAAGATTGACGATGACCATGCAAGATTTTATGCGGAGGTTTATGATACGAATGAAATGCTTACATGGATACGCTCTTTTATATGCAGGATAACTTATGTGAATTTTTCCAATAAGGATATTGAAAGTCAACTGAAAGCGGATATTGAAGCTATGTACAGAATGTATGGGGTGGGAGAATGATATTCAATGAAATATACAGTTCTTATTACAATGCAGTTTCCAATATAATAAAAGAGGCTTTGCAAGCACCTGTAAATGCCGAAAAAATAAGAGAGACAGTTTTGAAGTATGCCTTTGGAGAAAGTGTTTTGCCGATAGAACAGGCTTTGAAAAATCAGGAATGGCAGTTGATATTGCCGGATGGGACAACGCCTTTGCAAAATATCCCCGAAATACCGTTGACACTTCTTCAAAAACGCTGGCTGAAAGCTGTATCGCTTGATAAAAGAATGAAGCTGTTTGATATTGATATGAGTTTTCTTGATGATACAGAACCCCTTTTCACGCA
>CACXGJ010000091.1 GCA_902767125.1 uncultured Ruminococcus sp.
TGTCACCTTCATTTATAAGAATTTGTCCGATTTTCAAGTTGCTTACTCTCATGGTATCCTCCCGTTCAGAATGTTAAAAAAGATCAAGATAAAGACCTGCTAAATAATTTACGACATCAAACAGCACGATATATATCATCAATGCCATTGCTATATATGGACCGAATGCAAGATGTGACTTCAACGATATCTCATCATCCGCTGCTTCGGTATTTTCAAGATTTTCCGTCTGTGCAGAATTACTTTTTTTAGCCCTGACCTTCGAGACAGCTATGATGACGATAAAGAACACCGTTGCCGTAACAAGTGATATAACAAGTGTACATACGGTTCCGACTATACCCGTAAGTATACCTGCCGCCGCAAACAGCTTTACATCACCGAAGCCCATGCCGTCCTTCTTATACAGCTTCATTCCCAAAAAGTCTATAATAAGCATTGCACCGCCGCCTATTGCTATTCCGACAAGTGGCGACCACCAATATACGTGGAGTATTCTGAAGCCTCTTATAATATCATAGGCACTCAAAGCTGCCGAAAGAACTGCAACAGCTGCTGTGAACTGATCGGGGATTATCATATATTTGATATCACATACAGCAATCATCATAGAAGTGAAAATGATAAGTGAAAGGACTATGAAGTATATGTCAAATCCGAAATTGAACTGTATCCTGCAAAGCACAAAGCTAATGCACATCAGAACGGATAATATGACTCCCTCTTTTTTAAAGCTGACTCTTTTCTGATAAAGCAGCTCATCAGACGGTGTTTCACCGTAATCACAAAGCCATGAGGCAGGGATTTTATTTATTATAAAAACTGCCAGCCATGAAAAAAATATTCCGACAGGCACACAGGCGGCAGTCCATATAATACCGCCTGTGGTCTGTATGTAATCAATTATAGGCATGATATGTCAGGCAGCGGATGATGATGAACCGCCCACTGCAGCAGCAGAACCTGAAACCACAGGAGAATTGCTTACTTCGTCAACCTTTGGCGGGAAGAAGTACAGGCTGAGTGCCAATGTGATAGAATATCTGCTGTCGGACTGAACGCCTGCTCTTGATGTTGTGGGTTGAGCAGAATCAACAGGAACAATGCCGAGTGTCTCGACATAATATGAGCCGTCGGACTCAAGCTCAAAATAATCAAGAGTTGAAAGAAGGTCAGCCTCTGTACCGTCAAAACGGATATTTACCTTTGTAACATAGAGGGGATCACCTGTCGAAGATTTTCTGCCCTCACCGTCAACTACTCCTTCAGTTACCGAAACACTGTTGGGTACGATACTGAGTTTATTTACCATTTCCCTTATATCGTTAGGAGTTTGGGTAGCATTGATAAAGAGTTTTTTGCTTTCCTCGTTGTATTCCTCTTTCATTCTTTCTATGCTTGCTTCGACCTCGGTAGCACGGGCAAGATAATCCTCATACATGGCTATCTGTGACTGTGCAGATTCATGATCGGCATTATATTTGTCTATTTTCTTCAGGAAAGGAGATTGTACAAGGAAAATGAAAACTATACATAATATAAGTATAACGGCTATCGCCCAAACAAATCCTGGGATATTGAGCTGTTGCTTTGAAGACTGTTTACTGTTCATTAAATTTACCTCCGTTTATTGGTTAATATTCAGGATAATAAGCCCGATCATGCAGTAGCAGTGCTTGTTTGAGAGGACTGGCTGCTGCTCTGGGAAGAATCCTTCTTATCCTTATCCTTTTCCTTATTCTGTTCTTCCTGCTTTTCTCTTTCCTTCTTCTCTACAGCCTTTTCCTCAAGCTCTTTTGTAAATTCTTCAGCACCCTCTTGTTGAGCCTTTTCGGTCACCAGAACGGTGATACCGCCTGTATAAGCCGAAACGGTAGAAGTCGCATTGCCTTCGGATGCCACAATGCTTGCAACGAAGTTGTCGGTCATTCTGAAGTAGCCCTCATCATTGAGCTTATACTTGAAGTCAACGAAAGCATCAAAGTCCTTTGCAACGATGGTCGTAGTTATGCTCTGCTGTGAGTGGTTGAAGCTCATTCCCGAAGTGCTTTCCACCTGTTCGTCAATATCGGTAAAGAAGTGAGTCACTATACCGGAGGTTTTCATAACTGTTCTCGGAAGAGTCTCAACATCAATTCTGAGGTTTTCGAGCTTTTGGATATATTCTCTTTCATCGTCGATAAGCTGTTGAGCCCTCTGATATTTAGACTCGGCAAGTGTAGCGACATCAGTATTTTCTCTTATCTGAAGGGCAGCCCACCAGCCGCCTACGATAGCCATCCATGCAGCAGCAATGACACCAAGACCTCCTGCAACATAGTTACCTATCTTGGATTTATTTTCCTTAACGACATCTGCAAGAACACTGCCCTTGAGGAGGTTAGCCTCGCCGATAGGCATACTGAGTACACCGTTAAGAGTAATGAAAGAAGTAGCATCATAGCCTTTATTTGTAGCTGCCTGACTTGCAACAGGAGGCTTTGCACCGCCCGAGAAAAGGTTTATGACATTCTCGGTAGGAGCGCTCAAGCCCTCCTGACGGCAGTAGTTAACGAGATTTGGTATAGCTGCAAGTGTGTCACAGTAAACGATAAGATCAATATCAACACGCTGCTGTGACATTACCATACGGAGACTGCGGACAAGCTCACCAACGGCATTTCCGAGCATTGTCATAGTCTGCTTTCTTGTCTGGGCGGAGTTGCACTTGTTGCAGACACCAAGACCTTCCTCACGTATCATCTCAAGTACACCGAGTTTGCTCATACCAAATTCAAGCATAAAGAGTTCAACGATATCTTCTGCAACGCTGGAATATGACTGTTGGAATATCGGGGCACCGTTTTTGAGTATAACGAGACGAGTTGCCGAATAGTCAACGCTTATAACGGCGATAGTTCTTGTAGCGGAGTTAAAATCCTTTTTGGCTGTATAGAGAAGACCTGCGATAGGAGGAGTTATTTTTACGATATGAAGACCTGCGGACTCGAAATTGCTTCTGATATCTGTCAGAAGACCTGTATTCATCGCAAAGAGAGAAGCCGCAACATCTTCGGACTTGTTTGCCTTGCCGTACTGCTGACCATACTCAAAGTTAAGCACGGTATATTTATTTACTTCATTATGAAGAACATTTTCAGCCTCGATACGTGCAAAAGTAGGCAAAAGCTTATCCTTTGCCTGAGGGTGGGTATATTCCTTTGTAATGAGGACATCCTCGTCCTCGATACACATAAATATATCACCGAGTTCCATGTTTACACTTGCGGCACAACGCTTTACGAAAGCCGCCAATTCTTCTGATTTTTCATAGGGGCGTTCTTTCAGAGAATCATTGAGTTCAAAGACTTGAGGAACATTGAATTGAGACTCGGAGCCTGAAGAAGCCTTTCTGGATTTAATCTGCAGACCGCCATCCGATTTTTCGTACTCTGACGGAGTAAGTATAAGAAGACCACGGGTAATCTGCAGAACAGTTGCTACTGATTTCATAAACACACCACACTCTTAAAAATTTTATTTATAAAACAAAAAACACATCACCGAA
>CACXGJ010000092.1 GCA_902767125.1 uncultured Ruminococcus sp.
AAAAATTCTTTACAGTGACCGTTTCCAATAATGCACTTGTCAATAACTCCACACTTTCGGCAACAAGTATCACTCTCGGAACAAAAATAACCGCCACAGGCAAGGCAACAGGCGGTTCGGGTACATATCAGTATCAGGTAGTATATAAACAGACTTCACAGACAAAGTGGACGACTGCACAGAATTTCAGCACAAATTCAACTGTTACATTCAAGCCTGCAAAAGCAACGACTTATGATGTATGTGTGAAGGTCAAGGATTCAAACGGCACTATCATTAAAAAATTCTTCACTGTTACAGTATCACAGGGACTGACAAATAACTCCGTACTTTCATCGACCTCCATAACTCTCGGCAATACCGTTACTGCAACGTGCAAGGCAACAGGCGGTACAGGCTATTACAACTATGGTGTATACTATAAGAGGACTTCCCAAACCTCTTGGACAACTGCACAGAGTTTTGCCTCAAATGCAAAAGTCACATTCAAGCCTGCTGCGGCAACAACCTATGATGTATGCGTCAAAGTCAAGGACAGTGACGGCACTATCGTTAAAAAATACTTTACAGTTACAGTTTCAAAGTAATTTCTTCTCCTATACTCTTATTTAAAAAAAACAAAATGTTTTTGCCCTTTCCGAAAGGAAAGGGATTTTTTTAATTCAAGTGACAAATCGAAGACTTAAAAATCTTCAATGATAAATTAAAATATATTTCATTTTTCTTCCACTGAAATTCCAATAAACAGTCGTATAATCAAGTACAGAAAGATATAATTATTTAGAGGTGAGAAAGATGACGATACAAACCAAACGAATAGTACTGATACCTGCTTACTGCCCTGACGAAAGGCTTATCGCTTTGGTACAGGCTCTGCATGGAATGGAATTTACCGTTGTAGTCGTTAATGACGGAAGCAAAGCTGAACATTATCCGATCTTCAATGCTGTTTCAGAATGTGCGACGGTACTTACACACGAAAAAAATACAGGCAAAGGTGCAGCTCTTAAAACAGGACTTGAATATATCAAAAATACATCTGCTGTACCATACGTTGTAGTGACAGCAGATGCAGACGGTCAGCATCTGCCACAGGATATTCTTCTTGTATGCGAAAAAGCACAGAAAAAAATCGGCTGTCTGGTACTCGGCAGCAGGATAATTGGCAGGGATGCTCCATTGAGGAGCCGCTTCGGAAACGGAATTACAAGACTTATATTCCGTATTGCTACAGGAACAAAAATATATGATACACAAACAGGTCTTCGGGCTTTCAGCAACGGACTGACAGATTATATGCTGTCGGTAGAGGGAGAACGCTATGAATATGAAATGAATGTTCTGCTTCACCTTGGACAGCAGAACATAAGTGTAGAGGAAGTTCCTATAAAAGCTGTGTATCTTGATAATAACGCTTCCTCACATTTTAATCCAATAAAGGATTCATTCAAAATTTACAGGGAAATTCTCAAATTTTCAGCTTCCTCAATGTTGAGCTTTGCAGTTGACTATGGCTTGTTCTGTGCAAGGATGAAAACGGCAATATTGCAAAAAAATACTTTGATTTCACTGTAAATCCTGCATAAATAAAATATTTATTTCTTTTATAGGTTTGTTTTTGATTGTTGTATGAGTTTGTCATTGACAAACAAAACATTATTATGTTATTATAAGAATGGCTACAGGGACAAACCGAAACACATTATTCCCCACTGCTTATAAAAGCGCAATCCACGCCAACGAACATAGGATACAAAATATTTTCTTAACTCCACTTTCCTACCGTGCGTGAATTGAAATAATGTACAATTTGAAGCATAACTTATTAAAAAAGCAATGACCGAACATTTGTTATGTTCGGTCATTGTTTGGTCATACGGAATACAGATCAAAACATATTATTCAAAGGGCAAAAATTCAGATAAAGTCCATCTATGTGATAAACAGTCGTGAACAGTTGGATTTCTTTAAAAAAATATAAAGGTATTGGAGAAAGTGATATGAAAAGAAAAGAATCTATAAAAGAAACTCTCGCAACAGTTAAACAGGTTGACGAAAATATATGGACACTTGTTTACAGAGGCTCATACGGTCTTGATGAACTGCTCGAAAAGGGTGTTTCGGGTATGCTGGGCATAATAAGGTTTGCACAGAAATATGTACATTCAAAGCAGGTGCTTTTAAATCCCTTTGTTAAGGACTTCGGCTGTTCGAGCTTCAATACAAGAACACAGGAAAATGATGTTATTTTCGGCAGGAATTTTGATTATAAAGATTCATTGTGCTTTGTGGTGTGGACCGCTCCCGAAAACGGATACAGAAGCATGACGGTCACACTCGGAACATTCCTGCTGTACGGAAAGAAATGGCAGAACCCAAAGAAACTCAAAGACCGAATCCGTATGATGGGAGCACCGTACTGCTGTATGGACGGTGTGAATGAAAAAGGTCTTGCGGCAGCGATACTTGAGATAAAAACCAAGCCTACAAAACAGAAAACAGGCAAAAAGTCAATTACAACACCTATTGCAATAAGGGCAATTTTAGACAAATGCCAAAATGTAGATGAAGCCATTGCACTTCTGAAACAATATGATATGAGAGATTTGATTTTTGCCAATTATCATTATCAGTTTGCCGATGCAGAGGGCAAC
>CACXGJ010000093.1 GCA_902767125.1 uncultured Ruminococcus sp.
ATCCCTTCAAACAATTAAGAGAAAAAATGGGTATTGTTCCTCAAACAGCCATGCTTTTTGCAGGCTCTATAAGGTCAAATATGCAGTGGGGCAAGAAAAATGCCGATACTGATGAAATAAACAAGGCTCTCAAAATTGCTCAAGCCTATGACTTCGTTTATCAGAATCCCGAAAAGCTGGACAGAGCTGTCACAGCAGGCGGTAAAAATCTTTCGGGCGGTCAAAGACAACGACTTACTATCGCAAGAGCCTTGGTCTCACAGCCTGAAATTCTGATACTCGATGACAGTGCAAGTGCTTTGGACTTTGCAACTGATGCCGCTTTGCGTAAGTCCCTCAAGGGAGAAACCAAAAATATGACTGTCCTGATGGTATCGCAAAGAGTCGGCACTGTACGATATGCAGATAAAATAATCGTCCTCGATAAAGGTGAGCTTGTCGGTATCGGAAAACACAATGACTTATTCAAAGAATGCAGTGTATACAAAGAAATATGTCTGTCACAGCTCAAAGCGGAGGAGGTTCTCAACAAATGAAAAACAAAAATACTCTCAAGAGAATTTTGAAATACGCCAAGCCCTACCGTTCAAGCCTTGTTTCAGCTATGATATTCGCTCTTTTATACGTTGTTCTGAATCTTACCGCCCCTGTACTCATAGGCACAGCCATTGACAGTATTATCGAAAAAAACAATGTTGATTTCAATGGTGCCGCACAGCTTTTATTAATGGTCGGTGTAACTGTCCTTTCATGTGCGGTATTCCAATGGCTCATGGGACTTTGCATAAATACTGTCAGTTACTGCACTGTACGGGACATCCGCAGGGATATTTTCAGAAAATTCAACGCTGTTCCCCTGAAATACATTGACGGACATCCTCACGGTGATCTTATAAGCCGTATGATAAATGATGCCGATGCTGTCGGTGACGGTCTTCTTCAGGGCATCACACAGCTATTTTCAGGTCTTGTTATGATATTATGCACTCTCGGCTTCATGCTCTTTATCAATCCATACATCGCTCTTGTTGTCGTTGTTATAACTCCTCTGTCAATGTTCGTTGCGGCATTTATCACAAGGCTTTCTCAAAAGCAATTCCGTGAACAATCAAAAACTCAAGGTGAAATAAGCTCCTACATAGAGGAATACATCGGTCAGCAGAAAATCGTAAAAGCATTCGGCTATGAAGACCGTTCACAGGAAGACTTTGAAGCAATAAATGCACGTCTCCTCGAATGCGGAAAAAAAGCTCAATTCTATTCATCTCTTGCAAATCCGAGTACCCGATTCGTAAACGGCATTGTAACAGCCGCTGTATGTACTGTCGGCTCTGTAAGTGCCATCAACGGTACACTTTCGGTCGGTCAGATATCCATGTTCATAACATATGCCAACCAATACACAAAGCCGTTCAATGAGGTGACAGGCGTTATCCCTCAATTACAATCCGCCTTTGCAGGTGCGGCAAGAGTTTTCGCTCTCCTTGACGAACAGGATCAGGAGCCTGACAGCGACAATTCTATTGAGATAACCGACTGCAAAGGAAAGATCGACATCGAAAAAGTCAATTTTTCCTATGTCCCCGAAAAGCCTCTTATCACAGACTTCAATCTCCATGTAAAACCCGGTCAGAATATAGCGATAGTAGGTCCTACGGGCTGCGGCAAGACTACACTTATAAATCTTCTTATGCGTTTCTATGACGTGAACAGCGGTGATATTAAAATTGACGGCACAAGCATCTATAATATAAAAAGAAATTCCCTCCGTTCACTCTATGGAATGGTCTTGCAGGAAAGCTGGCTTTATAATGCGAGTATCAGGGACAATATCGCCTACGGAAAACCCGATGCAACTCTTGATGAAATCAAAAAAGCTGCCAAGGATGCTTTCATCGACCATTTTATAGAACGTCTCCCCGATAAGTATGACACCATAATAACCGAAGAAGGTGCCAATCTTTCACAGGGACAGCGACAATTGATGTGCATTGCACGAGTAATGCTGTGTGATCCGCCCATGCTTATCCTCGATGAAGCCACTTCAAGCATTGATACCCGTACAGAAATAAAAATTCAGCGGGCTTTCAATAAAATGATGGAGGGCAGAACAAGTTTCATTGTCGCTCACAGACTTTCCACTATCAAGGAAGCCGATATCATCCTTGTCATGAAGGACGGAAATATAATCGAACAGGGCAGTCACGATGAACTTATGAAACAAAACGGTTTTTACTGCACCCTTTACAATTCACAATTTTCTGCAACTTAACGGAGGCTTTTAACAGTTAAAACGATTTTATAAAAA
>CACXGJ010000094.1 GCA_902767125.1 uncultured Ruminococcus sp.
GGAATTGAGTTCAAGGCTGATATTATCAATTCCGAGTCTGTCGAATACGGATTTGGCTGCACAGATGACCTCTGCATCAGCGAAATATGAGCCTGCTCCGTAAACCTCAAGACCAAATTGATGAAATTCACGCTGTCTGCCTTTTTGGGCTCTTTCATAACGGTAGCAGGGGGTTATGTAATAGGCTTTTATGGGATAGCCGTCATTGTATACACCGTTTTCAAGTATCGCTCTTGCCGCACCTGCTGTGCCTTCGGGTTTGAGTGTGATGGATTTGTCGCCTTTTGTTTTAAAGGTGTACATTTCCTTTTGAACGACATCTGTAGTATCACCGACACCTCTTTCAAAAAGCTCGGTATGCTCAAAAACGGGAGTTCTTATTTCCTTAAAGCCGTAGGACATTGCCTGCTTACGCATGATATCCTCGACAAACTGCCATTTATAACTGTCGGCAGGAAGGATATCCTTTGCACCTTCAACTATTTTTGTTATCAGCTTCATATACACATCTTTCCTTTTCATTTTAGATTATTCCAATTAATTATACAATGATTAGAAGATTTTATCAACAGTTTTTTATGATGAGAGCATAAAAAAAGCGTGACAAATCGTGAATCATATAGTATAATGTTTTTATTATCGTAATGGAGTGATGTAAAAAAATGGAAATAAACAAGGCTTTTGAGATAATTACAGGAAAAGTTGAGCGTCTTCTCTTGGCAAAGGGCTATCAAAAACAGAGTGTAGCCGAATCCGACAAGGAGCTTACTGCACTTTATACAAGTGAAAGTATAGCTTACAGCGTAGTGTATTATTCAGATAAAAAGAGAGTGCTTCTTCGTTCATGCGGAATGGAGGACGGAGAACCCGATAATGCGTGGAAAACCATAGCTACATGGCTTTTTGATCCCGAAGCGGATACACAGAGGGATGCCGAAAATATCGGTGAGGATTTTGCCGAGACTATAAGAGGACCTAAACAGACGGCTGTTCAAAAGCAGAAGAAAAATAAAAAAGACAGTGGGGAGCATACAAGTGATCCTTTGTTCTTCGCAAACAGAATGGTAGGATATTTCCCCGAACTTCGTGACGAGATAGCCTATGAAAAGGCTCACTATGAGAGCTTCAGGGGAATAACCTTTGCAGAAGAAAAAATAATGCCGAAATTCAAAAGCTATATCAATACTCTTAATAAAGCTGCAACGGAGAAATTTTCAAAGGCGTTGTCGGAATTGTATGATGCAGGCGACCTTGATGTAAAGGGAATAATCACATATATCCTTTTGAACTCGATTGAAGATGACGAGAAATTTGAAAAAGTTACAGAGTTCTTTACCCCCGAAAATAAAAAAATTGCAAATGAATCAAGAAAACTTCGTGGAAAGAAGATAAAGCCGGAGAAGCCCAAAAAGCCAAGCAAACTCATGGCACAGACTCTTAATGATATGCAGTAATAAAAACCCGTTTGATTAATATAATCAGACGGGTTGTTGTTTTATGATTGACAAAGCATTGTTAAAATATTAAAATGAATATATGAAATATGATTGGAAAAAGGGGGAGAACAGTCTTGCCTACACTTAAAAACGGTGAATTGATACCTATATTAAATTCAAGCCGGAAAGCAAGGATATTGAATTACATAGCCGAGGGTGGTCAGGGTGAAGTATATAGGGTATCATATAATGATCAGGAGTATGCCCTTAAATGGTACAGCAAGATTCCTATGTCAGACGCTTTTTACAATAACCTTGCACACAATGTCAAAATGGGCAAGCCCAATGATAATTTTTTATGGGCGGTTGCCCTTACACAGAAGGTTAAAAATAAATTCGGATATATAATGCCGTTGAGACCGTCAAATTACAGGGAATACGGGGAATTTTTACTTGGAGATGTCAGGTTCAGGTCATGGGATATGCTTTTCAAAGCGGCTCTGAATCTTGCGGAAAGCTTCCGTATACTCCACAGCAGAGGCTACAGTTATCAGGATTTGAATGAGGGCAGTTTTTTTATTGATCCGGATACAGGAAATGTTTTGATATGTGATAATGATAATGTTGCCCCGTATGGAGTGAATTTGGGTGTTAAGGGTATGCCAAAGTACATGGCTCCGGAGGTCGTACTTGACAAGTCAAGACCGAATACCCATACAGACAGATTTTCACTTGCAGTCATTCTTTTCAGACTGTTCTATATAGACCATCC
>CACXGJ010000095.1 GCA_902767125.1 uncultured Ruminococcus sp.
CGATTTTGAATGATTTGTCAAGCTTTTTGTTACAATTTTGTAATCTTGATTAAAAAACGATAATATATCTTTAATTTTTTATAAAAAAATATCCTTTTTAACAACAAATTGTACAACAAAAATCGACAGAATATGATTGAGTAACTATATTGAAAGGGAATAATTACAATTTTGTTACAAAGGACAAAATTCGTTATTTTAATTATGCCCGTGGTGATATAAATATATCAGACAATTTGTTTGGAGGGCAGTAAATTGACAATATCGGGAACAAAATCAAGAATGGTATATCAGACATTGTGTAATGTTCTGAAAAGGAATGAAATAATGTATGAATGTGATGAAGAAAATTTATGTGTAAAATGCAGTATAAGCGGAAAAGAGAAGGATTTCAGGATGATATTCGTCATAGAGCCATCAAAGATGCTAACATCACTGTATGTTCCGATAGAGATAAATTCAGGTTTAAAAAATGTGTCTGATCTTGCATTTGCATTGTGTGTGATAAATGATACACTTTCAGACGGTTATTTTGGCTTTGACAGGAGGAATATAGGAGTATACTTTAAGATGACCTCAAGCTTTTATAATTCACTGTTAAGTGAATCAATATTTGAATATATGCTGTCGGTGGCGGCAGAAAAGACTGATGAATATTATTGGAAAATAAATGAATTGGTATCGTTGTGGAAGTGATAATATAAAAAAGAGGGGCATATTATTTTATTGTAATGAAGGGGGAGAGGCAAATTGTATTTCATATTCAACAGGAAGACAATAATTACAGTGATATCAGGCTTTTTGGCAGTGTGCATATGTTGTGTCATAGTATCGGGTATAACGGCAAATAATGCTGTTATGACAGGGACAGATGTGAATTGGGGATTGAGCTTCAATTCACCTGACGGCATACCTTCAGGTAATGCGACTGCCGAAAAGCTGAAGCTGTCGGATGCCTATTATATAGGAGATGTGTCGCAAAAGAAGATATATCTTACATTTGATGCCGGCTATGAAAACGGTTATACGGCAAATATATTGGATACGCTGAAAAAACATAATGTAAAGGCAACATTTTTTCTTGTAGGCAATTTTATCGAAACAGCACCTGAATTGGTAAAAAGGATGATAAATGAAGGTCATACTGTTGGAAATCATACAATGACTCATCCCGATATGTCATCTATATCGGATATCGAATCATTTAAAAAGGAATTGTCGGGATTAGAAAATTTGTATAAGGAAGTAACGGGTAAGGATATGATGAAGATATACCGTCCTCCGCAGGGGAAATTCAGTGAAGAAAATCTGAAGATGGCAAAGAGTATGGGATATAAGACAATATTTTGGAGTCTTGCGTATGTTGATTGGTATAATGATGCCCAACCGACAAGAGAGCAGGCGTTTGATAAATTGTTGCCCCGTATCCATAACGGAGCAGTGGTCTTGCTGCACAGTACCTCAAAGACTAATAGTGAGATACTTGATGAGCTTCTTACAAAGTGGGAGGATATGGGGTATGAATTGTCACCGATAACGGAGCTTATAAAAAATAATTGACAATATAGAGATATTATGATATATTTATACTAAAAATTCACAGATCGAGAAAGATTAATTTATAGTGTCGGCTGAATAAAATTTAGCCGATATTTTTATAAGAAACACTGATTTCCATGTATAAGAAATAAAGAGATTGAAATTTGTTCGGAAATATTGTATAATTATCGAAGACAGTAAAAAAAGGCGGAATAATTTATGGAAAAGATAAAAGAAAAATTAGCCATACCTACAGTACAGATAATAATATTTGCGTTGATAATAGTGATAGGAGTATCTTTTATAATGCGTACAGCCCGTATGGACAATGAACGTAATACTCCCGATATGAGAGATCCAAGGGCTGTTGCATCAGTGACAGGAGTTACTACAATGTCAACAGATGATGCGGAATATTATAATGTGATAGTAGATTTTGATGGTGTAGACGGTAATTCATATAGGAATATAGCGATATATAACATTCCGTTCAAAGTTAATATAGGTGACAGTATCAATATAAAATATGACGCATCCCAGCCGAGTATATGTTCGGTTGTAGATGATCCTGTTGTTTCATATAGCATAGGTGCATATATTTTGTGGTCAGCAGTTGTGCTTATAGGGATATGTGGATTCGGTGCAGCAGTAAGACGCTCACATCTGAAAGAAGTAAGAGATAATGTTGCAAAAAGAAATGCCACACGTGAAGAAATAGATAAAGTAAAGGAGGGATATGGAAGCTATGACGGAACGGGGAAGCCGAACCCTGAAGCAGCACCGTTTTCCGATAAGATAGATTATAATAAGATATATGATGAAAATCGTGGAGTTATGGATTCATATTTTGACCCGACAGCTTTGTATGTGGGGTATGATGAAGATGATGGTTCGGGAGACAATAATTTTTAAGAAAGAAGTTGTTCCTAAATGAAAAGGTCGTTAAAAATTCCTGCAATATTATTTATTTTATTGATTTTATGTTTTACAGCTTGCAATAGAAGTAATGATAACAGTGTATCGATATCGGATAATACACAGAGCGTACACGAAAGCTCCGAAAAAAAGAGTGAAAATTCAGAAAGAAATATATCGCAAAAAGAGAACAGTTCTACAAACAAAGAAATACAGATTTCAGTTTCGAGTAAAGTTAATGAACAGACCGAAATAAGTATGGAGTCGAAGGAAGCTTCATCAGAAGAATCGAGTGAAATACGAGAAGATAAAAGCAATGTCGAAGAAAGCTCGGATGAAGTCGTATCCGAAAATTCTGATATACAGAGCAGTACGGAGGAAGTGTCCGAAGAACCCGAAAAAGTCTTTGACGAATCTATGGTGTATGAGTCGGATAAGAAATATTTTGTTCAGGAGCTTGATGAGAAGTTGTATAAATGTTTCATCAAGATGTACTGTTCGGTAATGTATTTTGAGGACGGAGTGCATTTTGCAGAAGATATATCATCGGAATCGCTTGATACAATGATGTTTTTGCTGAATTATGACTGTCCTGAACTGATACAGCTCAACGGTGATTACTCTCCGATATATGTTGATGAGGAGTGCAAAAAGGTTTCGGGAGTGTATTTCACATATAATATGAGTGAAGAAAGCTATAATGAATATATTGATGAACTCAAGCTGTTTTTTGAAACTCTGAAGGCGGATATAGGAGAAAAAAGCGATATCGAAAAAGAGAAATATGTTTATGATATGATATTTGAAGATATAGTGTATGATGATGCAAACAGCTATTCAGGTACAGTTTGGGGTACTCTTATAAATCATATCGGAAGATGTGAAGGGATATGTAAGTCATTCATGTGGTGCATGAGGGAATTGGATGTCGAGTGTATGTGTGTTTCAGGTACTCCAAAATGGCAGACAGATGCTGTATATGCAGGACATTCATGGAATATAATAAAGATAAATGGAAAGTATTATAATGTTGATTTGACGATAGATGATATAAAAGAAAATGAAAATCAGGTGTGTCATCCGAATTACGGTTTTTTCAATGTAAACGATGAATTTAATGATAAGACGCATGAGGTGTATGGCTTTTATAGGGAACTCGGGTTGCCCGAATGTAAGAGTGACAAGGCGAATTATCATAAAATGAATGGTCTGATGGTGTATTCGGGTGAAGATGTGAAGGAACAGCTGATGGAAATATTTGAAAAGAATTTTTCTGACAATAAGATAGATAATTTGTCAATAAAGTTTGATAATCTTTCGGTCATGAATAAATCATGTGTTCACATGGAAGAATGGTTAAAGGAATTTTTGAGATCGGAAAATATAAACTATAGTAATGTGTGTGATGAAATGTGTCAGACAATAACGGTTTATGTTGAGGTATTAGGGGAAGAAGGAGAAGAATAAATTGAAAGCAAAAATTTCTTTGGAAAGAATAGGAATGAGAGGCAGCATAATACTTATTGTAATAGCTTTAATACTGCTCACGGCAGGGATAATAGTTCAGGTAAAGAATGCAAGACTGCCCGACAAAGCAGTTTTATGTACAGCTACCATAACAGGATTCAATGAAGCTGAAGCATCGGATATAAAATCGACTACAACAGCAGTAGAATATATTTATAATAACAGGAGGTATGAAAATATAACCTTGAGACAGTATGAAGGCTCATGGAAAAAAGGTGATAAAGTACAAATATATGTGAGTGAAGAAGATCCGACAGTTATATGGACAAAAACGATGAAATATCATGGAGCAATGATAATATTTTTGTCTGTGCCATTTTGGACAATAGGTATATATAAAATAGTGCAGTTCAAGAGATACAGTAAGATAGGAGAAAATGAAAAGGACACTGATACAGAGGAGGAAATAAAGTACAAACGCTCATCTTTTATAATACCGTTGGCGGCAGGGATACCTTTTACAGTGCTTGGAATGTTTTTGAGGGATATGGAAAACAGTTCTGTGCTTGCTTTGGTTGTGATAGTAATGGGTGGAAGTGCGGTGATAGTGGGTTTGATATCGCTGATAAACTTTTTCAATCTTAAATTGAAAAAATGATATAATGTTTTTGTATATTAAAAAAGCATAATGTATAATTCAGTTACGGATAACAACTGATTATACATTATGCTTTTAATTATGACTTGAATCATGCACCATCAGGACGGATTTTTTTACGAATCATAAAATTCTTTTCCATTGTCCGTTACGAGTCGTTCTGTTTTGGGATACTCGAAGATTTCAGGATTTTCGGAGTTAGCGGTGAGGTAGTCAGCGAATTTTGCGGCATACCATTTTGCCATTCCAAGATTATGCATGAGATAATGTCCACAGTTGCGTGGTGTATTTCCCGGAACATTCTGTGCATCACCTACTGATTTGAAGGCTCTTGTTATCAGGTCATAAATTTCATATGGAGTGCGGTTGCCCTTCAGGATGAGGTAAAATCCGGTCAGGCATCCCATCGGTCCCCAGTAGATTATTTCTTCCTTCCAGTCAGGATCATTCCTAAGGAAAGTGGCTATAATGTGTTCAAGCGAGTGCATTGCTGCTACATCGACAGCAGGCTCCTTGTTCGGTCTTGTAAGCCTTATGTCATATGTTGTGACCAAACTGTTTCCGACCTGATCCACTCGGCTGGTAAAAATACCCGGAATAATAGCTGTATGATCTACGGAAAAGCTCGGTATCAAATTCGTATTTTTGTCTTTCATGGTTTATCACCTTCTATTGATAATATATGGGTAAATCGTGTATAACAAATTTGTCCCACATGAATTTTAACATATAATGTCCAGCCATGTCCAACGAAACGGTGTAAAAATAATAAAATCTATATTTTAAACAATATATTTGTTGTATGGTGTACTTTTATTTGTGTTATTCGCCAAATCAGCCAAAAAGGTCAATGAAGAATTTTTTTGATTCTTTCAACAGCCTCGGAAGTTTTTTCATGTGAGTTGAAGGATGTCAGTCTAAAATAATTTTTCCCGCATTTTCCGAAGCCCTCTCCGGGAGTGCCGACAACCCCTGCATTTTCAAGCAGATAGTCAAAAAATTCCCAACTGCCCATTTTATTCGGACATTCAAGCCATATGTACGGAGAATTTTTTCCGCCTGTATAGTAAATGCCGAGTTCATCGAGCATATCTGAAATTATTTTTGCATTTTGTCGGTAATAGTTGATATTGTCAAGGCACTGCCTTTGTCCGGCCTCACTGAATACTGCTGCAGCTCCGCACTGTACAGCCCATGATACACCGTTGAACTTTGTTGCCTGCCGTCTGTACCACATATCATGCAGCTTATGACCGCCTCTTGAAAGCTCTTTCGGAATGACTGTATAACCGCATCTTACTCCCGTGAAACCTGCTGTTTTCGAGAGAGAACACAGTTCAATGGCACATTCCCTTGCACCGTCTATTTCAAAAATCGAGCGTGGCAAATCGTC
>CACXGJ010000096.1 GCA_902767125.1 uncultured Ruminococcus sp.
ACATTGCTTATGACCTTACCGCTACGCATATTTATCACACGGTTAGCCATGGGAGTTATCGCTGAATTGTGAGTTATCAATATGACAGTCATACCGTCTTCAATACATTTTGTCTGCAATAGTTTTAAGATATTTTTGCCTGTATTGTAGTCCAAAGCACCTGTCGGCTCATCGCATAAAAGCAGCTTGGGCTTTTTTGCCAAAGCCCTTGCAATTGAAACTCTCTGCTGTTCACCGCCCGAAAGCTGTGAAGGAAAATTATTTTTTCTTTCGGAGAGTCCTACACTGTCAAGGACTGTATCGGCATCAAGATGATCGTTGCATATCTGTGTGGCAAGCTCAACATTTTCCTTTGCTGTCAGATTGGGGATAAGATTATAGAATTGAAACACAAATCCGATATCATATCGCCTGTATGAAGCGAGGTCATGCTTGTTCAAGTGACTGATGTCTTTGCCGCCGACAATTATTTTACCCTCATCACAGCTATCAATTCCACCGAGTATATTCAGGACAGTGGTTTTTCCTGCACCGCTCAATCCTACGACAACCGCAAATTCCCCTTCATCGACCGAAAAGGTCACACCGTCAGCGGCAGTTATAGTGACCTCACCCATTTTGTATCTTTTATATACATTCTCGAATTTTACAAAATCTTTTATCATATTTCAGTTTATCACACCTCATGCTTGTCAAGCCACTTTGACGCTTTTTTAGAGACCTCTTTAAGAGCGTTTTCATCAAACGGAGATTTAAGACCGGCAGTTTCGACAAGCTCGGTGAAGGTCTGTGTACCTGCTTTTCTGACGAATTTCATGTATTTATCCCAGGCATCCTTGTGGCTGTCCTGCATTATTACCCAAAATTCAAGTGCAACGGTCTGTGCAAGGCAGTAGTCGATGTAATAAAAGGGATTTTCGTATATATGGAGCTGTCTCTGCCAGCCCTTGCCCTCACCGTAGAAAGGAGAGCCGTCAAGTTTTATCCAAGGCATATAAATGCCTGTAAGCTCCTTCCAGACATTATGTCTTTGTTGAGGTGTCATAAAGGGATTTTCGTAGATGATATGCTGAAAATGGTCTACCATAGTGCCGTAGGGGATAAAGGTTATTGCCCCCGAAAGATGACTGTAACGGAATTTTTCGGAGTCATCACCGAAAAATTCATCACTGCATTTCCAGCCGAAAAATTCCATTGTCATGGAATGGACCTCACACGCCTCAAGAGTAGGACTTTGATTGTCCGTAGGTATAATATCTCTTGCAATGTAAAAAGCAAAAGCATGACCTGCTTCATGTGTGATGACCTCCACGTCATCGGCAGTTCCGTTGAAATTGGCGAAAATGAACGGTACGTCAAAATCGGAAAATTGAGTGCAGTAGCCTCCTCCTGCTTTGTTTTTTTTGCTTAAATAATCTATGAGATCATTATCATACATAATGTCAATAAATTCGGCGGATTCTTTTGAAAGCTTGTGATAGAGCTTTTTGCCTGTTTTCAGAATATCCTTTGGAGAGCCTTTGGGCTTTGGGTTTCCGTCACGGAATTTAAGAGCGGCATCGGAGAATGTCAGCGGATAGGACAGACCTGTTCTTTCAGCCTGCTCACGATAGAGTCTTTCGGCAACGGGAACAATATATTTTACGACAGCCTTTCGGAATTTTTCTATATCATGCTCGTCATAGCAGTTTCTGTTCATTTGTAGATATCCGAGCTTTACGAAATTCTTATATCCGAGCTTGAGAGCCTTCTGATGACGGAGCTTTACAAGACGGTCGAATATATCATCAAGCTCATCACCGTGACTGCTGTAAAATTCGGCTTCAGCAAGCCATGCTGAATTTCTTTGATTATCATCGGCGGATTGTTTATATGGTGCGAGCTGTGAGAGAGTTTTTCTGTCACCGTCAAAATCTATTTGAGCCGAGGCAATGAGCTTCTGATAAGCTGTTTCGAGCTTGTTGGTTTCTTGAGTTTCGGGGATTATTTCGGGCGAAAACGCTTTGAGAAATATTTCAGCATTTTTGAATAAAAGCTCACCGTATTTTTTTTCGAGCTTGTGACGGAAGGGACTTTCAACGAGAAGCTTGTAAAAGCTCTGTTGTATTTCTGTAAATTCGGGTGATATTTCGTCGATGAAATCGACCTCTTTTTCATAAAATTCATCGGAAGTATCAATGGAATGTCTTGTATAAGCGAGACTCATCATTGTATCAATATGAGCTGTCAGCTTATCCCATTTAAGAAAAGCACTGTCAGCCTGTTCAAATGTTTCTGCATTTTGGAAACGGCTCTTAATGTCATCAGCATAAGTTCTGATTTTTTCGATATCAGGTCTGTTATATGTCATATCTGCAAATTTCATTATAATTTCCTCCTTGGAATAAAGTCAATTCAATTGTACAACACAAGATATAAAAAATCAATCGAAAATATATAAAAAACTCCCCGACAAATATTATTTGTCAGGGAGTGTAATAATCGGTTCCATACACCGATTATCTGTTTCTTGCAAAAAGACGAAGTATATAAAGGAAAAGATTGATGAAATCAAGGTAGAGTTCAAGAGCAATGTTGATGGAAGCCTTCTTGAGCATCTCACCGTCACCGCTGAAGTATTCATAGCCCTTCTTTATCTTTTGAGTGTCATAAGCGGTAAAGCCTACAAAGATAACTATACCGAGAAGGCTTATTCCAAGGTCAAGAGCAGGCATATGGAAGAACAATCCGAGTACAGCGAATATTATCAGAACAAAGAGACCGATAAGTAAGATGGGGCGGAGCTTTGTCAGATCACGCTTTGTAATGATACCGTAGATGGAGAAAGCACCGAAAAGCAGAGCTGTTGCAGCGAATGCCCATATAGCCTTGTCAGCACCTGCAAGCATAAGGCTGGGAGCAAGGTTTATGCCGTTGCAGACCGAATATACAAGGAAAAGTATCAAACTGACCGTTGACGGAAGCTTGTATACAAAGAATCCGAGAGCAATGACCATTATAAGTTCAAGTACAACGCTGACCATGTAAACGGGGAAAAACTGTACGAGCAATTCAGGATTTGCATAAAGTACACTCTGTATAGCAAATGCAAGGATAAAAGTAATTGAAAGACCGGCAGCCATCCAGCCGTAGACACGTCTGCTGAAATCGGCAAGTGTCACACCGGAGGCATTGTAGGTGTTCACGCCATAGCCATTGTAACTGTTATAGTTATTGTAATTATCATAACCGTTATCATAACTATTGTTATTGAAATTGTTTCTGTTCATAAAAGCCCTTCTTTCTGTAAAATTAAAGACATTATATATTATATACCTCATCTGCAATTAATAATACAGCATTTTGAAATTAAAGTCAACAGATATGAGATAGATTTTTTACTGCAAAAAGTCGGAAAAATCCGACTTTTTGAAAGTTATTTTTAGATTATAATTATCGTAATAAAATGTTTTGAAATGGGTGGTATTTTA
>CACXGJ010000097.1 GCA_902767125.1 uncultured Ruminococcus sp.
AATATGATGGACGCTCTCGGTGAACACGCAAGATTATATATGTGCTATGCCCCTGACGGTGAACCTATTTCGGGTGCATTGGACATCAATTATGCAAAGCGTGTAAGCTATCTCTACGGTGCTTCGGGCAACGGTCACAGGAATCTCATGCCCAATCATCTCATGCAGTGGACTATGATACAGTGGGCTGTCGAAACAGGCTGTGATATATACGACTTCATGGGAGTACCTCACTATGATGACGAATCCCATTCAAATTACGGTGTCTACAAATTTAAAAAGGGCTTCAACGGCTATGCTGAAAAATATCTCGGCGAATTTAACTACATTCCCTCAAAAGCAAAATACAAATTCCTCAAATGGGCTGCAAAGACCTTCATGCACCGTGATATCTGATCAAAAAGATGTGTAAAAAAGTGTCTTCTATCAAAAGAATACCTGTAATTATATTCGGCTTTATTTTTACGGCTATCATCATTGCAGCAATACTTGTCTGCTCGGGCATAGTTTCAATACCACAGCTCTATGCCAAATACACTTTAAAAAACAATGCCGAAGATTATGTCAGCAAGACCTACGGGGATAACTACTACATTTCAAGTACCCGCATTGACGGCGTAAGATACAATCTATTTCAGGACTATGTATATGGCGTTGAATACACTTTTTCCGACAAAAATAAAAATCAAAATGACTTCACCATATATGTCGGAAACGACAGCGGCAAGACCATCACCGACCAACGCTACCATTCCTATAATGAATCCGTTTTCAAAAAATGCTTCACTGACTATATAAAAAATCAGCTTGCAAAATTCAACATTTCCAAAAAGGCTCTTGAGCTTGATGTTTCAATTTATGATCCTGACTATGTAATGTATACCGATCATGCACTAACATTCGACAATTACGACAGTATAATATCCGATACAGACATGGCTCAACAACTTGAAATTTCCGTTAATATCACTGTTTCGGACAAGTCACAGAATAATAATGATTATTCCGAAACCGCTAAAGCTCTGTATGAATATTTCAACAAAGCCAAATACAGAAATTTTCAATTTTATTTTACAGATATAAAGCATAATTCCATGACAATGAATATATATTCAGGCATCAGTGTCAACGGACAGCCCGATAAAAACTATGTTCCACAAAATGCAATGTCCCTTGATCCGTATTATGACAGCTATACCGTAAATGATATAAATTTATCTGCATCAAATTGATACCATTATAAAGTAAATTATTATTATATACAAAATTCTCCCGATTTTTTTGTGATTTCGGGAGAATTTTTATTTTTTCTTGAAAATCCCTTGCATTTTTTGTCAGAATATATTATTATTAGAAGTACATCTCACACGAAAGAATAACAAACTCTGACAATTAAATAATGGAGGGATAAGCTTATGTATACAGGTTATTTTCCGACAATCGACCTTACCGCAACCGGGAGAAATATCATTAAGCTGCGTAAGGCTCGAGGCTTGACCGTTAAGGATATCCAAAAGTTTTTCGGCTTTGAGGAACCTCAAGCTGTCTACAAGTGGCAGCAGGGCAAGAGCTTACCGACCGTTGACAATTTGTTTGCATTGAGTGTGCTTTTTGGTGTGCCAATGGAAGCAATACTCGTTTCCACAAAACAGAACTATAAAGATGAGCAGGCTGCAGAGCCTGCTCATTGTTCTTTTATTCGGCTGTCTGCGATGTGTCAGAAGTCAAAAAATATATCAGTCAATTTTCGTGCCTGTCAGAGCATGAAACCGAAATCCCTAACCCTGTCAAGCACAGTGTTCGGACAACAATGTCCGTAAAAATCAAAAAATATTATAGAGCCTTATCAGGGCAGTTTGTTTATGGAGATGTACTGACGGTCTATCGAATTGAAGAAATAACGACAAAGCGGGAGTCGGAATTTACGAAAGACGGCTGAACGAAACGCTGAACGCAAATTCTTATTAATCTCCATATATAAAAAGCAAAAATGCTTGAACTCTCCGAAGAAAGCTATGCAGCATTACAGTTCATCTGCATCTGAACCGACTTCAATATCTTCTTCCTCCTGCCACACCGCACACAGTCGAAATCAAGTGTGGAGTGTGGAGTGTGGAGTGTGAAGTGTGAAGTGACTTGTTGCTTCACACTCCTTCACCCATTACTTTATGAAAGGAGTCTTCTTATGAAAAAAACTTTTGCTCTCATACGTGATCTTATCGCAGTGAGTAAGCGGTGGCGGAGGCTTACTCACACGATAAAACAATAAGGAGTATCAAATATGAAAAACAAAAACTTGCAAGCAAAAATTAATCGAGCTGACCTTTGAGGTAGCTTTCAAAGACACTCGGAAATGTGTCATTGACATCAAACTTCGGTGTATAGTTCACCTCATAGTTTATAAGGCATTTATCAAGCTCAACGGATATGCCGTCGGATTTTTTATTTATCTCGGAAAGCATACTCCTGATCTTGTTTCTGTCAAAGTTGATGGTGACTACCTTCTTGACTGGACATTTATAGGATATCTGATTACCCTCGGCATTGAATCGGTAACCTATACCACCGTTATGTATGACATTCTCACAGCTCCTTGTATCAGCCATCTTCTGCAAAAGACCTGCTATTTCCTGACGCTGACGGTTGAGTGAACATTCACTGTCCATATCAACAGGAAGTGATCTTTTTGCTTCATTTACGGCATTCGCAAGAATTTCCTTCTGCTTCATAAGATACACAAGAAACAATGCAAGCTGAGTTATATTTTCCGTATATTCGGGATTGGGTATCTCATCTACCGTAACTTCATTCTCCGCATCGGGAACAACCTTACTTCGGAGATATGTATTTGTTGTCCGGGTAATATTTCGGTTGTCGGAAAGTATTACCTTGGCATTATTTATGAGTTCTGTCAGTTTGTTCTGAAAGCGAAACGCCTCTTTTAAATTCATATATCATCTCTCCAATCTGTTTCCGTGATGTACTTATAATACACCATTTTTCTCAAATTGTCATTAAACCGGCAGTTTAATTTTTGTTTTCCCTTCTATTTCTGTATCAGTTCTTTTCAGTGATAGTTTTTTACCTATCCTGAAAAGCCTTTCGTCGAAGTCAGTGACATATTTCTGATCGCCGTAATAATAGACATGGCATTTCTTGGATTTCAAAACTCTTTCGGGATTCGAGGAAAATTCGGAGGTAGTTATTATTTCCCCACGACATTTGACTTGGAGCATATACGTTATATCATTCTGATAGTTCCAGCCCAATTCCTCATACTTTACTTTTTTGACGATACAGCCCACAATTTCACCATCATAACATTCCCCTTTTTCCATTATTATTTTCCTGTTGTTTAAATTTTCATCGGAAGATATATGATATACCATCAGCAGCCAAAGACTTACAAGACATACTCCCACTCCTGCCCCGAAAAAAATTGATAAAAAATCTCCGAATTTTTCTGCAAGGACATCATAACAGCCAAAATACAGTATCGGAAAAAGTACAGTCCATAAACTGTATATCAAAATATTTCTTGTATATTTGTTCTCCTCAACATTCCTGTATCGAAAAATCCCTTTCATATCAATTACACTCCAAAAAATTTCCCGAAATCCGATATATCAATTTTCTTGACAAAGCACTTCCCGATCTTTTCGAGAAATACAAATTTGATGCTGTTGCCTGTACTCTTTTTATCTCCACGAGTGGCGTTGATTATTTCCGAAAGCGAAAAATCAGAGTTTATCGGCAGATCGTACTTCTTCAGAAGATTTTCAAGACGCTTTGCCGTTCCATTTTCCGTCAAGCCGTTCTTTTCGGAAATATTTGTGATGATTGCAGAGCCTGCCGAAACTGCTTCACCGTGAGTGAGATTCAAATAATCATTCAGCTTTTCGAGTGCATGACCGAGTGTATGACCGAAATTCAGTATAGCCCTCTCACCTGTATCTCTTTCATCATTCTCAACGACATCTCTCTTTATCGAAACACATTCATAAATTATATCATCAATGAAATCCTTTGCATTTTCATTTTCAAGACGCTCAAAAAGACTCTCACTCCTGATACAGCCGTATTTGATGACCTCGCCCAAGCCGTCTTTGAAGAACTTTTCGGGAAGTGTATTCAGAGTTTCGGGATCTATCAGCACAAGTATCGGCTGCCAAAATGCTCCCACAAGATTTTTACCCGTAGGCAAGTCAACGGCTGTCTTTCCTCCGACAGATGAATCTACCTGTGCAAGAAGGCTTGTCGGTATCTGCACAAAGTCTATTCCACGAAGATATGTCGCTGCTGCAAAGCCTGCCATGTCACCTGTGACACCTCCGCCAAGGGCAATTACAATATCCGTTCTTGTGATATTATTTTCAAAAAAATGTGTATACATTTTTTCTATCGTTGAAAGCCTTTTCGAGCTTTCTCCTGCCTCAAAGACAAATACCGATGTTTCAAAGCCGTTTTCTTCAAGTGAATTTCTTACCCTCTGTGAATATATCCCCGAAACATTCGTATCACTTACGATGACCGCCCTGACAGCTTTTGTCAGCGGTCGGACAAATTCTCCTGCTTTATCAAGAATATCATGCCCGATAAGTATATCATATGGTCTGCCCGTTTTAACCAAAATCTTTTTCATTCTCCCAAACTCTCCTTAATTTTCTTTCCCCTGTTCAAAAGCTCGGCTAATTCCTGTCTGTTACCCTTTTCAACGGCATTTCTTATCAGTGTCATATTTTCGATAAAAGTATCTATCTCCGCAATCAAAGGCTCTTTGTTCTCAATGAAAAGCTCCGACCATAATACACCATTGATATTAGCAACCCTTGAAACATCCCTGTAACTGCCTGCCGAAAAGCCCTTATGCTTTGGACAGCATGGGCTGAATACATATCCGCAGGCTATTACATGGGGTAATTGAGATGTAAATGATATCATACGGTCATGTTCCTCCGGGGTGGTATAGACTACTCTGCCGAAGCCCAGTTTCATCATAAATTCCGACAGCATATCGACTTTATCATGTGAGGCATCACACGGCAATATTATACAGCTTGCATTTCTGAAAAGAGTGGCTTCAGAGACATCAAATCCATTTTTCTCCTTGCCTGCCATGGGATGACAGCCTATGAAAGTGAAACCGTATTCCTTTGCGATCGCCGACAATTCGGGGCATATCTTTGACTTGATACCCGAAGTATCGGTGACAATGCAGTTTTTGGATATTTTATCGGCATTCTTTCGTATGAACTCCACAGCAATTTCGGGATACACTCCCAATATTATTATATCCGCTTTTTTGAGGGAATCGACTGTGCCTATCTCGTCAATGGCACCACATTCCATAGCTTTTTGCAGTGCCTCGTCACTCCTGTTGATGCCTATAACATGACAGTCTGTATATTCCGAAACTGCCTTTGCCATCGAACCGCCTATTATTCCCAATCCTACAACTACTACATTCATTATATAAAAATCCTCGCTTTTTGTATATTTGTATTGATTATATAACACTTCTCATACTTTTTCAATACAAATATCATAAGCACAAATTTACTTCATAATTTCATCATAAGCCTTTTTGAGAGCAAATACACGCTTTGCAACTACATCAAACTGATCAGGCGTGAGTGACTGGGCTCCGTCTGAAAGAGCGTGCTTCGGATCATTATGCACCTCTATCATCAAACCGTCAGCACCTGCCGCAACCGCTGCCAATGACATCTGCTCCACAAGTGAGGATTTTCCTGTGGCATGACTCGGATCAACTATCACAGGTAAATGCGACTTCTTCTTGATAACAGGTACTGCCGACAGGTCAAGTGTATTTCTTGTTGCCGTTTCATAAGTCCTGATACCTCTTTCACACAGAATCACCTTATTATTACCGCCTGCCATGATATATTCCGCACTCATCAGCCATTCCTCTATTGTACTCGAAAGACCTCTCTTTAACAGAATCGGCTTATCTATCTTACCCAATTCCTTCAACAGCTCGAAATTCTGCATATTCCTTGCACCCACCTGTATTATATCTACACCCTCAAACATATCTATATGCGATACTCTCATAATTTCAGTAACAATAGGCAAGCCTGTTGCTTTTCTCGCTCCCTTGAGCAAGTCCAGCCCCTCCGACTTCAAGCCCTGGAATGAATAAGGCGAAGTCCTCGGCTTGAAAGCTCCTCCTCTTAAAAAAGTTGCTCCTGCGTCCTTTACCCTCTGGGCTACATAATTTATCTGCTCCTCATTTTCGACCGAACACGGTCCTGCCATTATACACAGATTCCCGTCACCTATCTTCTGACCATTTGCCAACTCAATTACAGTATTATCGGGATGAAATTTCCTGTTAGCCTTTTTATACGGCTCCTGCACACGCTTTACATTCTCAACGACCTCCTGTGCATACACCCAATCCTCGTCAATATGAGTTGTGTCTCCGATAAGTCCCAGCACTGTCGATTCAACGCCTACCCACGCATTTACAGTGACTTTGTACTTCTCCTCCAAAGCACTCTTGAACAACAGAATTTTTTCCTTTTCAGCATTCGGTTTCAATACGATAATCATTTTCAATGACCTCCAAAAATATTATAATATAAAATAAAAAACGGAACCCTTTGCGGATTCCGTTTGATATACAAATAAACTCGGTATGTACAGATACATCTCTAAACACACACAGGATTATAACAAGGAATTACCGCTTTTTTATGACTGCACAAATGACTTGTCCATGTAAAGACACATGAACGGAAGCTATTAAAAAATCGT
>CACXGJ010000098.1 GCA_902767125.1 uncultured Ruminococcus sp.
CTCCTCGGCAGAGCAGAAGCTACCGGTTACGGTATCGTATTCTATGCAAGAGAAATGCTCAAATACTGCGGTGAAGAGCTTGCAGGCAAAACAGCAGTTGTATCCGGTTTCGGTAACGTTGCATGGGGTACTTGCAAGAAGCTCACAGAGCTCGGTGCAAAGGTTATCACCATTTCCGGTCCTGACGGCTATATCCTTGATGAAGACGGCGTTTCAGGCGAGAAAATCGACTATCTCCTCGAACTCAGAAGCAGCGGCAAAAACATCTGTGCTCCTTATGCAGATAAATTCCCGGGTGCTAAATTCTTTGCAGGCGAGAAGCCCTGGGGCGTTAAGGCTGACCTTTACATTCCTTGTGCTACACAGAATGAAATCTATCTTGAGGATGCAAAGAAGATGGTCGCTAACGGCTGTAAGTTCCTTTGCGAAGGTGCTAATATGCCTACAAGAAATGAAGCTATCGAGTATCTCCAGGAAAACGGCGTAGTTGTAGGTCCTTCAAAGGCTGCAAATGCAGGCGGCGTTGCTTGCTCATGCATCGAGATGGCTCAAAACGCTGAACACCTTGTATTCACCGAGGAAGAAGTTTATGCTAAACTCGAAAACATCATGGTTAACATCTTCAAACAGAGCGTTGCTGCTTGTGAGAAGTACAATCTCGGTACAAACCTTGTTGCAGGTGCTAACATCGCCGGCTTCGTTAAGGTTGCAGAGGCTATGATGGCTCAAGGTATCGTATAATTTTTGATGTTCTTCTTAATCATTTAATAAAATATATAAAAAGGCTGCACTGATTTTTATGTCAATGCAGCTTTTTGTTGTGTCAAAAAATTCTTTTCTGTATATAATATTAGTGTAAGCCGAACAGCATTCAGATGATACTTAATCAGACAGGGTGTGTTGATATGAGAAAGTGCATAAAAAACGGAAATGTATTTGCGTTCAGTCTGGGGCTGTTCATTTCATGTGTACTGCCGCAGCACTGCCTTATAGTTATAATTGCCGTTATCCTTGCAGTTACGTCCGTTATAAGCTCCCGCAGATGCTGCTGTTGACGAAAGGAGTCTTCTGTCATGAAAATAGTTGTCTTGGATAATCCTAAATTTTGGGGCTTCATTCTCCGCAGAATGTTCAAAATCAAAAAAATTCCTCAACAGCCAAATATCAACTGAATTTATTTTAAAATATATTTGAAAATGACAAAACATTATGATATAATAAGCATGACATTTTTGTAACTTTATATGAGGGTGGAAAATTTATGCTTGAAAAAATTCAGGCATGGGACGAGAAAATGCTTACAAAACTTACTCACAAAAGAACTCCTGTGCTAAATAAGATAATGATATTGATAACTACTGTCGGAAATCACGGCTATGTATGGTTTGTGTTCCTAATGCCCTTCCTGCTGATGAACAAATGGCGGGCTGCCGGTTTTACAATGCTTCTCTCACTGTGCTTTACATGGCTGGTCGGTGAGGTCACGATAAAGCACATTGTCGGCAGAGTCCGTCCCTGCAACAAGTCTTTCGAGGAATTTCTGCTTATCGAAAATCCTCCGCATTACTCATTCCCGTCAGGACATTCTTCTTCATCCTTTGCAATATCGGCAGTCATGTTTTTTATGTGTCAGCAGCTTTTTGTTCCCGTATTGATATTCGCTGCACTCATGGCTTTTTCAAGAATGTATCTGCTCGTACATTATCCGACTGATGTTATTGCAGGAGCGATTTTCGGTATAATATGCGGCTGTGTCGCCGTCCCTCTTTCGCCTTATATACCGTTCTTTGATTTTCAATTCTGATATAACCAAAGCTCCCCTTTTGTAAGAAAAAGGGGAGCTTTTTTTAATTACCAGCCTTCATCAAGGCTGCTTTCGGTTGTTTCTTCACTGCTCTCAACGGGAGGGGCAGGCTCGGAGGATTGCGGTTCTTCCGAAACTGCCGCATTTGCTATACATTCATCTATCTGCTGTTTTGCATTTGCGACCAGGTCTTCGACCAGTGAGATACTTGTCACCTTGTCATTCATTATCGTACTTTTTGCACCGACTATTATAGATTGCAGCTGTCCACGTATTGCAGCAGGGTATTCATCGGGATTGACATATGATTCTATCTCCTCGACAGCCTCATTCTTGGCATTTGCAAGCTCCTGTGCAGCCTTTTCGGCAGCTCTTTTGGCTTCTTCGGCTGCCCTGCTTTCTTCCGCTGCTTTTTTGGACGCTTCCTCGGCAGCCTTCTTTGATGCTTCCTCGGCAGCCTTGCTTTCTTCCTCGTCAAGTTCTTCAGCCGTCTTAAATTCCGCAAGGAGTTCTATCGCATCTTTTTTCAGCTCCTCGACCTTGCCGATATCAGAGGCTGCATTTATCTCCTTGGAATATTCATCAATTATCTTTGTAACACTGTCTGCTTGAGCCTTACGGTATTCATTTCCCGCAATGGAGCTTCTTATCTCCGCTATTGCCGACTGTCTTTTCGCTTTCAGCTCGTTTTCTGCATCTATGCTTGCCTGTCTTTCGGCTTCGATACGGCTTTTTTCAGCGAGTGCCGATTGCTCTGCATCTATCTGTGACCTTGTCTTTATCTTGCCTACCTCGGCTATCGCTTCATTGTAGAGGCTGTTGACCTCGGACGCATCCTCCGCATTCTTGAATTTTTCGACATAATCCTCAAATATCTTTTGAACTGTCTCATATTCATCATCGGCATATTCTTTCAGACCGATATATGATTTCAGCATATTTTCGGCGTTTTTCTTGCCCTCGTTCAACACTCTTTCAAGTTCCTCGTCATCATTCATTGACCATTTCTTATCTCCGTCATACCAGCTTATCTCGTTATTATTATAAGCCTCCTGAAATGATGTTACAGTCGGCGGAGTTCCCCCGTATGTCCTGTACCATACATCAGGATACAGAGGATTCGGATTCTCAACAGCCTTCGATACATCCACTTCGGCACTTTCACCGTCACGGACTTTTCTTGCAACTATTACTGTTCTGAAATCCTTGAAGTCATACGAACACGTTGAAAGCGTCAGTATAGTGTCATCCTCATTCAAATCAACAGGACAGTTCACAAGTGAACGTACTCGGAGCTGATAAACGAAATCCAGAAAATCATAATCGCTCACAAAGTCATTGCCTCTCAAGTAATTAAAGAACTTGCCCTGCTCCTCAAGGGTATTGGTCTTGAAGAAAGAGATTATCTTCCATTTGCTTTTTTCATAGATGGTGTTGAAAGTAAAGACGGGAGTTTTCTTATAGAAGTTGATGCCATAGTTATCTCCCCATCTTTCAACATAGTGTGCAAGGTCTGCAAACATCCTGCCGTCCTGCATATGATGTCCGTGGATTATGAGATTCTTTGCATCGAGCGGGCTTCTGTAATCCATGAATACAGTACCGTACTTGGAATAATTTCCGTAAAAATCCCTGTGAAGATAGTATTCACTGTCAACACCGTCCTGTGGCTTTACCACAACAAAGTCTATTATGGTATTTGGAATGTTTATCCAGCCGACTGTATCGGGATTGACCTTGAGCAGTTCGGAGAAGTCAGATATAACTCCCTCTGAACCGTCGGTAGGCAGTCTTGTAATATTTTTAGGATTGCCGTCATCATCCTTTTCGCCTTCGGTCGTTGAAACAAGCATATCCTTTATACCGTCAGTCACCTTATCATTATTGGCAGGCTCTACTACAAGTATCTGAATGAGTATATAGGATGACACAAGGAAAGTACATATCGCAAGTATAAGGATTATTTTTCTTATTACATCCAATGGTCCATCACCTGCACACGGTACAAATCTTTTCCAGAACGCCTCCTTTTTATCGGGGGCAGCGACACTTTTCGCCACACTGTACAGGACTGATATAAAGCTGATATTGAGGACATCATACTTCGGCAGTATCACAAGCAGCTTATTGTTATACTCTATCCCATAGGCATAGACAGGACGGTTCTCTACTGTTATGATACTGTTATTTATATCTATCGGTTCCTGATTCTTATTTTTCTTCGATTTTTTGGTTTTTTTGTCGGAGTGCTGCTTATTGCTTTCTTTATCGAAATCGGGATCATCGGGATCTGTAAATTCAGCCTCTATTCTTTTGACCTTTCCCAAAATACCTATGCTTTCAAAAAATTCCTTTGCCTTTTCGGGACTGTCCTCCGACAGCACATCAGCTATCAATATAAGACTTATTTTTTCATCGCCCGATTCGGATACCTTCAAAGCCTCCGATATGCTCTTTTCCGTAAGGTTGACTTCTGTCTTGTATATTATATTGACATTTATATCATTAAGCTTCTTTACGGTTTCATCAAAATTCTTTTCGGCAGTCTGACCGAATGCCCTGCCCTCTCTCGGAAAATATATTTCCGCATTCATTCCATATCATCTCCGATCATTCAATAATTGTCAGCTTAACGCCCTCGGCGGCTCTTTCAACAAGTCCTTCACAGTCGAGTTTATCCTGTTCCCTGATGACCTCCTCAAGCACAGGCTTGGTCTTTGGATGCTTTGGCGTAAACACTGTACAGCAGTCTTCATAGGGCTGTATGGACACATCAAATGTATCTATCTTTCTCGATACGCTTATAATCTCCTCTTTGTCCATTCCTATCAGCGGTCTGAAAACAGGCATATTACAAGCACTGTCCGTACATCCTATTGCCATAAGAGTCTGACTTGCGACCTGTCCGAGACTCTCACCTGTTATGAGTGCATGACAATCATTTTTGCGTGCGACTCTTTCGGCTATCTGCATCATGAATCTACGCATGATTATCGTAAAGTAGTCTTCCTTGCATTTTTCTCTTATCTGCTCCTGTATCTCCGTGAAAGGCACGGTATACATTTTTATCCTTCCGCTGTATTTTGCCACTCTGTGCAGAAGTTCAACTACCTTTTCCTCTGCCCTCTCACTTGTATAGGGAGGACTTGCAAAATGCACTGCCGTAAGCTCCAAGCCTCTTTTAGCCATCATATATGATGCTACGGGACTGTCTATACCGCCCGATATCAGCACACATGCCTTTCCGCCTGTTCCGACAGGTATACCGCCGGCACCTCTTATCAGACCTGCCCTTATATATGCCCCGAAATCTCTTATCTCGACTGTCACCGTCACATCGGGATTATGCACATCAACGGATACATCAGGAAATTTTTCGGCAAGATAACCGCCTACTTCCATACATATTTCAGGTGACTTATACGGGAATTTCTTATCGGAACGCTTTGCCTCGACTTTGAAAGTCCTTGCATCTTCAAATGCTTCCGCAAGATACTCTCCTGCCGCTTCCTTTATCTTATCCAAGTCCTTTTCGGTCACACAAGCCCTTGCAAATGCTGCTATTCCGAATACTCTTGACACACAGTCGGCAACCTCGTCCATGTCAATATCCTCGTCCATAGGATCGACACTTATAGTTGACTGTGATATTTTCACCTGAAAATTACCTATTTTCGCCAATCTTCTTTTTAAGTTCTTTACAAGGCTGTCCTCAAAATTTCTCCTGTTGAGTCCCTTGAGAACTATCTCGCCCAGTTTTATAAGTATAATTTCTTTCATGTCAATGCTCCTTCAATATATCTCTAATCAAGAGTTTATCACTTTTACTTCCGTCTTGCAAGTGTATTATTTGCATTTATTACGGCTTTGATAAGCTCATCAATGTCATCCTTGGAATTATACCTTGAAAAGCTCACTCTCAATGCAGAATCAGCCAGATCATCACTTAATCCCAATGCTTTCAGGACATGGCTTTTCTTCCCCTTTGCACACGCCGAACCGCTTGATATATATATATTGTTCTGTGCCATATAGTGAAGCATCGTTTCAGATTTTATTCCCCTTACGGAAAAATTTATGATATACGGCAGACAGTCCCTGTCCGAATTGATATGCACATTCTCTATCTCACTCAATTTCTCTCTGCAATAGTCATTCATTTCACGCATAAATTGCATTTCCTCGGCAATGTCGGGCAGATTCCTGACAGCCTCTCCCATTCCGCATATATTCGGCAACGGTTCGGTTCCCGGACGTATCTTTCTTTCCTGCTCTCCTCCGTAATGCAGGGGCATTATCCTTGCACCCTTACGCAAATA
>CACXGJ010000099.1 GCA_902767125.1 uncultured Ruminococcus sp.
ATTGCCTTTATCACCTATTAAAAATCTAAGTATTACTTTGGAACATCATCTTTATTATTCATCCGGCAACTCCTCAAAACGCGGCATTGTGACATTATCGGTATTATCAAAAATACCGTCGGAAATCGGTTCGTTCACTTTGAATTCATAAGTAATCAGCTGCCGCATTAATTTGCCATCGGCGTCAAATAATTCGTAAGCAAGAAGCGCGCCGGTTTCCTGATCAACCGTAAGATTATAAGAAGCTATATCTAATATCTCGTTAGCTTTGCCGTTGATATAAAAGCAATCCCTTCCCGCAAAGGTTGTTTTTTTCTTTATCTGCCATGTGTCTGTGTTGAGCATATCCATTCGGTAAAGCAGCGACTCGGGTTGATATTGTGTATTTGGAACGGCAAAAATATTTGGACGTATGTAATATGTATAAGAGTCTTCTTCTCCCTCAAATTGCATAAGCTTTTTGCGGCTGTTTACTGCAACGAAAGGGACAAAGTTGTATGCCGTGTCTTCAATCGTTATATCTACATAGCTGTTTTTCGCCAATTCATTTAATCTTGTACGGGTGCGCTCGACTTTTGATTTTTCGGCGTTCTTTGTATCATATTCTAAATAAACAGGTTTGTATTCTCCGTCATAGCCGGTAGTATACCGGCGCGGATATTTATACAAATCATAGGAAATCGGCGTGCCGTCAGCGGACGTACAAATTGTTTTCGCTATTCGTTTTTGTGTATCTCCGCAATAAGAGGTGTATTCCGCTCTGTCCATTGAACCTTCATTTTCAGGAACGGCGCGTACAAATTCATAGTATGTTCCCTGAATGGTATCAAAATAATCGGCGCAGTTGCACATTCGGTCAAGAACAAACGACTTGTTATTTTCAGAATTCAAATTCTCGTTTTGATTAAAAACCAATGTCTTTCTTTTATCCGCTTCGGTAAATCCGTTGGCGTAGAATTGTTCCCATAATTCGTCCTCTGTAGGCTGATAAGGTATATATCCCTGTGCTGTGCTTTTCTCAGAAGATATATTATTCTTATCTGAAAAGCGAGAATCGTTTCCATGCAAATTTCCGGATTGTATTGCGTAAAACGCCCCTGCTCCGGTAATTGCGGCGGCTCCCGCACAGGAAACAGCGGCGATTTTCACGCCGATCCCAACGCCTGCGGTTGCTTTCGTGGCTTGTGAAGCGATAAATATTTCGCTTGTTCCCAGTTTTAAAAACGCGGAAGTTTTTGCGCCAACCTCTTTAGATTCGCTGAAAAGCGAATAGGAAATAAGCGACATGGGCATAACTCCGCCGAACGTCATGCCGCCGAAGCCCTCGGTTTCCAGCAGTCTTTTTATTGCTTTGCGTGCAGTATATAAACGGCTTTTAACAGTTCCTTCCTTTACTTCCAATAAATCGGCTATTTCTTTTATGCTGAGCTGCTGAAAATAATAAAGCAAAATACATTCACGCTGAACATCAGGCAAGCTGTCAACAGACTGTCGGATGACCCTTCGGATTTCTTCGGTTTCAAGGCATTCTACAGGAGTAATTTGTGCCGTATCATCATAATAATCGTCTGTGAGTTCTTCCACTGAGTGTTGTCTGGTAACAAGGTTGCGGCAATGATTAACCGTAACCTGTTTTAGCCATCCCCAAAACGCTTCCGGTTTCTCAATGCTATCCAGCTTTTCAAATACAGTCACGAATATTTCTTGTGTTGCATCTTTAGCGTTTTCTTTATTTCGAAGCATTTTAAGACAGTAATAATATACATATCCATATGTTAATTCTACGATTCGTTCTTTTGATTTTTCATCACCTTTTTGTGCCTTTGCTACGGCTTTTTTCAGCTTTTTAGTATTTATTTCAGCTGTTGGCTGTTTCATGTCATCACCTTGCCTTTGCATATCTAAACAACCTAAAATACCATTTATAAATATAGACACAAAAGTTGGCTTTTGGTTCATTTGACACTGATATTAATTTAGCATAAAATGACGATTTACGCAAGTATTATGAATAAGCAACGAATCAATGAGCCTGTTTAGCCCCGTGTCGCGCGAAGAAAACACCCGCAGTCGTACCCGAGAAAATCAAATAAAGCCCACACAGCCGATTTGTCGCGGTTTGTGGG
>CACXGJ010000100.1 GCA_902767125.1 uncultured Ruminococcus sp.
ATGAAATCGGTCTTGATTATGTATCATGCTCACCGTTCAGAGTACCGATAGCTCGTCTTGCTGCTGCACAGGCTGCTATCAAAGAAGGTTAATTTCTGATTTTGAGTATATAAATCTCTAAAAAATAATCTGACGGCTGTGGATGTATATTCACAGTCGTCTTTTTCATGCAAAAAAATATATTATTCTTTAAAAGAAAAAAATTCGCATAGGCTTTTGATATAATTGATTCGTGCAAATAAAATTAAGGAAGATGATAAGATGAGAATAAGACATAAGCCTTGGGCTAAACCCGAGCTTGAAGCAAGCAGCTTTTTTATAAAAAATCCGGATGATATTAAAGGAAAATGGAGAGAGCAGTTTAAAAAAGAACAGCCATTGTATATAGAATTGGGCTGCGGAAAGGGAGGCTTCATATCACAGGCAGCTTCAAAAAATCCTGATGTGAATTGGCTGGCGATAGATATAAAATTTGAAATGCTCGGTCTTGCCAAGAGAAATGTTGAAAGGGTGTATAAAGAGAAGAATATACCGACAGATAATGTTCTGCTGACGGCTCATAATATTGAAAGAATTGATATGATGCTTGATGAAAATGATAAAACGGACAGGATATATATTAATTTCTGCAATCCGTGGCCTCGTTCCAAGCATAAAAAACGCCGTCTTACCCATACAAGACAACTGATGAATTACAGAAAGTTTCTCAAAGATAACGCTGAAATTCATTTCAAAACAGATGACGATGAGCTTTTTGAGGAAAGTCTGGAATATTTCAGAGAGTGCGGATTTTATATAAAGTATATAACATATAATCTTCATGCTTCGGGGTATGAGCCGAATATCATGACGGAACACGAAAAAATGTTTTCGGATGAGGGGATAAAGATAAAGTTTCTTATTGCCGTTAAGGGAGATATGCCTGATGAAAAATAAAAATCTGATATTATTGATAATATTGTCAATAAGCATGATCCTGTTGGGCGGATGTTCAAACGTATTGGGAGGAAATACCCTTTTAAAACCGCCCAGAGCAACGGGTGATAAGGCTGAAATACAGAATGTCATCTCAAAGCAGGTCAACGGAAAATATACGTTCAAGTATCCCCAGAACGGTGAGTACCGTTCTGCAATCACAATGAAAAGTGAAAGGGCTGTCAATGAATTTGCCCTTGCCCTGTATTCTTCGGATAATGACAATACAAAAATAAATGTCTGTATAATAGCATTTATTGAAGACGAATGGCAGTGCATAGGAAACTTTCCGAACAACGGTTCAGGCGTTGATCGTGTGATGTTCAGTGACCTGAACAATGACGGGACGGACGAGATAGTCATCGGCTGGACAGGTTACAGTAATTCACAGAAAACCTTGAGTGCATATTATGTGTCGGATACGGCTTATGAGATAGCTATCGAGGATACCTATGATGAAATGGTGATAGGGGATATAACGGATGATAATGTTGATGATATAATCCTGATGTCACTTGCTACACAGAAAAATCCTGCTACCTTCAAGGTACTTCAGTATTCCGAAAAGGAAAAGAAGCCTATTGCCAGATATTCACTCGAAACTGATCCCGAGGTCATATCATTTGTAAATGTAACTGTCGGAAACATCGCACAGGATCAGACAGGTGTCATTATAGACGGTGCAAAAAACGGAAATATACTTACATCCCAGATCATATATTTTGACGGTGAAAATCTGAATAATCCTCTTGTTACGGAGGATAACGGTGTTTATTCAAATCCGACTGCAAGGAAGGACACAATATATTCCCGTGATTCCGACAATGACGGTATAATAGAGGTTCCCGTTGTAACACCTCTGCCTGCTTCGGCAAATTCTGTGAATGTATGCAGTATGACGGCATGGAAGCAGTATTCGGTTTATAATAAGGCTCTCGGTACAAAAATGAATACAGTGATAAACTACAATGACAGATATTATGTCACAATGCCTAACAAGTGGATAAACAATACTGTGACGGCAGTTTCAGATCCTGATACAAGAAAAATGACATTCTATATATGGAATTCAAAGACCTCATCATTCGGAGACAAAATCCTCGAAATTTACAGATATACTGCCGAGGAATATTCGGATATAGATAAAAATGGTATCATAGTGCTTAATATTGATGATACGAGGGCGAATGCCGTGTTCTGTGCGGAGATATTCCATACAGATGCCGATGACGAGCTGAATATAACCGCTGACGAGGTAATAAATTCCTTTAATGCTTTTTGGAAAAACTGAAAATTTTTGTTGATATTACAGAAAAATAGTGATAAAATGGTCTTTATAAGTATTTTATTTTTTTGAAAGGTGATATAAAAAATGAAAAGCGATAATATGAAAAAGGGTGTAAAATGTGCTCCTCAAAGATCACTGCTCCATGCACTCGGCATGACGAATGAGGAAATTGACAAGCCTCTTATCGGTATCGTAAGCTCCTATAATGAGATCGTTCCCGGTCACATGAATATTGATAAGATTACGAATGCTGTGAAGATGGGTGTCGCAATGGCAGGAGGAAATCCTGTTGTGTTCCCTGCAATAGCTGTATGTGACGGTATAGCAATGGGACATCAGGGTATGAAATATTCCCTGATAACCCGTGATCTGATAGCGGATTCGACAGAGGCCATGGCACTTGCTCATGCCTTTGATGCTCTTGTAATGATACCGAACTGTGACAAGAATGTTCCGGGACTCCTCATGGCAGCCGCAAGACTCAATATTCCGACTATATTTGTCAGTGGCGGTCCTATGCTTGCAGGACACGTTCAGGGACATAAGACAAGTCTTTCAAGTATGTTCGAGGCAGTAGGCACTTATAATGCAGGAAAAATGACAGCGGATGAGCTTGATGAATATGAAAATAAAGTATGTCCGAGCTGTGGATCATGTTCGGGTATGTATACGGCTAATTCCATGAACTGCCTGACAGAAGTTTTGGGAATGGCTCTCAAGGGTAACGGAACTATCCCTGCCGTTTACTCCGACAGGATACAGCTTGCAAAACGTGCAGGCATGAAGATAATGGAGCTTCTCGAAAAGGATATCAAGCCCCGTGACATTATGACAGAGGATGCTTTCAGAAATGCTCTTACAATGGATATGGCACTCGGCTGCAGTACCAACAGTATGTTGCATCTTCCTGCTATTGCCCATGAATGCGGCATAGAGCTGAATCTTGATATAGCCAATGAGATAAGCTCACATACTCCGAATCTGTGTCACCTTGCACCTGCAGGAAGAACATATATGGAGGATTTGAATGAAGCAGGCGGTATTTATGCTGTAATGAATGAGATAAACAAGCTCGGTCTTCTCAAGACTGATCTTATCACCGTTACAGGAAAGACAGTTGCCGAAAATATATCGGGCTGCATAAATAAAAATCCCGATATAATCAGACCTGTTGAGAATCCTTACAGTCAGACAGGCGGCATTGCCGTACTCCGAGGCAATCTTGCTCCTGACGGATGCGTAGTAAAGCGTTCTGCGGTTGCTCCTGAAATGCTCAAGCATTCGGGACCTGCAAAGGTATTCAACAGTGAAGAAGATGCAATGGCAGCTATTACAGGCGGAAAAATAGTTGAAGGTGATGTAGTTGTTATCCGCTATGAAGGGCCGAAGGGTGGTCCGGGTATGCGTGAAATGCTCAATCCTACATCTGCGATAATGGGAATGGGACTCGGCAGCACAGTTGCACTTATCACAGACGGACGTTTCTCGGGTGCAACAAGGGGTGCATCAATAGGACACGTTTCTCCCGAAGCGGCAGCAGGCGGAAATATCGGCTTGGTAAAAGACGGTGACATCATCGAAATAGATATCAATGCAAACACTATAAACATAAAGATAAGTGATGAAGAACTTGCCGAAAGACGCAAGGGCTGGACACCGCTCAAAAAGGATGTCAAGGGCTATCTTGCAAGATATGCGGCTCTTGTAACATCGGCAGATAAGGGTGCTATACTCTCTACCGACTGATAGGTCTTAACCGAAAGCAATTTTGACAGGACAGGATAAAAAAATTTCTGTCCTGTTTTTTGCTGTTTACAATCCTGCATTTTCGTGATAGAATTATATTCACGGATAATATTTGAAAAGAGGGATTTTCTTGAAAAAACAAAAAACAAAATTTGTCACATCAATAGGCGGTCAGGCACTGATGGAAGGCATCATGATGAGAGGACCTTTGAAATCTACTATCGGTGCAAGGAAAAATGACGGCTCAATCTATCTTGAAGAAATAAAGCCGATGGATTTGGTCAAGAAACATAAGATTCTCCGTTTGCCGATATTGAGAGGAGTTGCCAATATGATAGACTCCCTTGTGACAGGAAATAAAGCTCTCATGCGTTCAGCGGATATAGCTATGGAGGGTGAGGAAATTGCCGAAGAAGAAATGTCAAAATTCGACAAGTGGCTTGACAAGCATTTCGGTGAAAAGATGGTGAATGTTATAATGACAGTTTCCATGGTAGTCGCAATAGTATTCTGTGTGGGAGTATTTTTCTATGTTCCGACACTTCTGTTCAATCTCCTTGCAGGTGCATTCCCGTTTCTGAATGACCAGATAATATGGCGTTCAGCGTTTGAGGGTATAATAAGGATTACATTATTTTTGATATATATGAGTCTCTGTACACTTCAAAAAGATGTCAAAAGAGTATTTCAGTATCATGGAGCGGAGCATAAAACTATTTTCTGCTATGAAAAGGGACTTGAATTGAATGTCGAAAATGTCAGAGAACAGATAAGATTCCATCCACGCTGCGGAACAAGCTTTATAGTCCTTATGCTGATAGTGGGAATACTGATAGGCTTGTTCATACCGTTCACGGATGTATGGCTGCGTTCAACTGTCAAGATACTTCTGCTGCCTGTGACAGTCGGAATAGGCTATGAGCTTATAAAGATATGCGGAAGACATGATAATGCTGTCACAAGAATAATAGCAGCCCCCGGTATATGGATGCAGCACATCACTACAAAAGAGCCTGAAGATGATATGATAGAAGTCGCAATAGCAGCCATAAAGGATGTTATTCCCGAAAACGGTGAGGATATCATAAAATGACATATCATGAATTGTATGTTTATGCAAAAAGCCGTCTTTCCGATTATGAAGCAATGTGTCTCATGGAGGATATTTTCGGTATTGACAGGCTTGGGCTTGCCATTCATGGAAGTGATATTCCCGAAAGTGGAATTGAATTTATGACAGCAATAGAGAAAAGATTTTCGGGTATGCCATTGCAGTATGCGACAGGTAAGGCATATTTCATGGGACGGCAGTATTTTGTCGGAGAGGGAGTTCTTATACCAAGAGATGATACAGAAGTTGCTGTGGATGAGTGTATAAAATTTATGACGGGAAATGAAAGAGTCATAGACTTGTGTTCGGGAAGCGGGATAATTGCCGTGACTCTTGCAAAGGAATTTCCGAAGTCTGAAATTTATGCAGTTGAGCTTGAAAGCGGGGCTTATGAATATCTCGAAATGAATGTGAAATATCACAATGCAAATGTAAAGCTGATACATGACAGCATTTTCAATGAAAATTGTGTTGACGGTAAGTTTGATATAATAATATCTAATCCCCCGTATATCCGCACGGATATAATACCGGATTTGCAGAATGAAGTGCAGTATGAACCGAAAACAGCACTTGACGGTGGAAATGACGGATTGGATTTTTATAGATGTATAGCCGAAAAATGGATACCAAAGCTCAAAAAAGGCGGAAAGATTATTCTTGAGATAGGTGAAGAACAGGCGAAAGATGTTTCAAAGTTGCTGGAAATGCAGAGAATAACGCAAATTTGTGTTGTCAAGGATATTCAGGAGCTGGACAGGGTAGTTTTTGGTACGATGAAAAAATAAAATATATTGAAAAAGCATTGCGGAATGTAGTATAATATATTTGTAATAAAACAGAAAAGGAATGATTGATAATGGCTATTGATAAGCAGAAAGCACTTGAAACAGCATTGAGTCAGATAGAAAAACAGTTCGGTAAAGGTGCAGTCATGCGTCTGGGACAGAATGCAGCTATGAAAGTAGATGCTATTCCGACAGGCTCGCTCTCACTTGATATTGCTCTTGGTATAGGCGGACTTCCGAAAGGTCGTATCACTGAAATATACGGTCCCGAATCGTCAGGTAAAACGACACTTGCCCTTCACTGTATAGCAGAGGCTCAAAAAGCAGGCGGCATAGCTGCATTCATTGACGTTGAACATGCTCTTGATCCTGTATATGCGGCAGCTTTGGGAGTTGATATAGACGAACTCCTCGTTTCACAGCCCGATACAGGTGAAGATGCACTTGAGATAACGGAATCGCTTGTTCGTTCAGGTGCGATTGATATAATCGTCATCGACTCTGTTGCAGCACTTGCTCCGAAGGCTGAAATTGATGGAGAGATGGGAGCATCGCATGTCGGTTTACAGGCTCGTCTCATGTCACAGGCATTGAGAAAGCTTGCAGGCTCTATCTCAAAATTGAATTGCGTTGCGATATTCATAAATCAGCTCCGTGAAAAAGTAGGAGTTCTTTTCGGCAATCCCGAAACCACACCGGGCGGTCGTGCATTAAAGTTCTATTCGTCCGTGAGAATTGACATAAGAAAGATAGAAACTCTCAAAGCAGGCGGTGAAGTAGTAGGTTCAAGGACTCGTGCAAAGGTCATTAAGAATAAAATAGCACCACCGTTCCGTGAGGCAGAGTTTGACATAATGTATGGTCAGGGCATTTCAAGAGTAGGTGAACTGCTTGATTTGGCAGTAAATGCTGATGTCATCAAAAAGAGCGGAGCGTGGTTCTCATATGACGGCAACAGGATTGCACAGGGACGTGACAATGCAAAGAATTTTCTCCGTGATAATCCCGAAATTGCCGCAAAGGTCGAGGAAGAATTGAAGGCAAGCTCGGATAAGCTGAATTTCTCAAAGACCACAAAAGCCCGTGCCAAAGCTCTTGCCGAACAGGCAGAAGAAAAAACCGAAAATGCAGCAGTCGAGAGTGA
>CACXGJ010000101.1 GCA_902767125.1 uncultured Ruminococcus sp.
GTTGACGTTGAAGCATTTGCCACCCAAAACGGCACATAAAGACCTGTCATTTTTTCGATTTGGGAATTTGACATGAGGTCTCTTGGGATAAATAACTTTGATTTAGCCCATGACCTGAATGTATCGACAGCTTTTTCACGGTCGATCGAAAACGGCAGGACTTTGGCAGGTGCATATTTTCCTTCGACTCTGCCCTTGAGTATAACGGGATTATGACAGTAATAACAGAAGGCAGCAGCGGTATTGCTGTCACTTACTATTTCTGCACCGCAGCTCGGACATGAATACAGCTTGTTTTCTTCTTCAAATTCTGTCTGACGGTTTATATCGTCCTGTGTCATTTCATCATGCGGGGGAAGCTCATTGTCGTTTTGTGAATATTCACTTTCAAGTTCAGCTTGTTTTCTCTGATACTCTTTGATATCTTCTTCCGTAAATTCACTTCTGCAATATTCACAGGTAAATTTCTGCTTTTCAGGAGAGAATTTAAGGTCTGCATTACAGTGCGGACAGTGAAATTGTTTTGCTTCTCTGCTCATTAAAAAAACCGACCTCTCAAAAATCAAATATATTATATAAGTAATAATACTACATCTATAATTCAGTGTCAATTAATAAAAGTCGCTTTTCCGACAGAAAAACTATCAAAAAAGCGACTTTTTTAAAAAAGCGGAGTTATCGTGTTATTTACACCGCTATTTATTCTTCACATCTGCTTGTGCAGAGTGTCAGGAAAAGCATTTCAACCAGCATGAAAGCGAAAAAGAAGAATACAAATCCGACTATTACGGCTGAAAATACCGAAGCTGCCGTCAGAGGAACGGAAAGAGCAAATACTGTTGAAGCAATTGTTCCGAATATGCCGAAAAATATTCCGCCTGCATTGCATTTTATACATTTTTTGATCTTTGAGCGGCAATCCGATTTAGCAGATAAAATTATTACAGTGAATAAAAATACTATTGCAGTAATAAGGGCTGTAAGTGCGGTCACAAAAGTTGCCGTTATGATGGAGTTGGCAAAAAGCACTCCTCCGACAACTCCGAAAATTATACCTGCAATCAACCCTGCAATTGTTTTTATTGCCCTGCCGCAGCATGAACATTCATTTTGTACGGATGACATATCAAGTTCAACTCCTTTTGATTTTGGTGTTCTGTTTATATGATATTCGGGAATATAAAAAAATGTTACCGTTTTTTGTATTTACTTTTGAGGAAAATAATAGTATAATTAGTCAAGACAAATTAAGAAAGGATAATATGAAGATGAGTTCTAAATTGGGAAGAAATGAGCCATGCTGGTGCGGGAGCGGAAAAAAATACAAAAAATGCCATGAGGCATTGGATGAAAAAATAGCTTTTTTCAGGAGTGAGGGACATGAGGTGCCTGAACATTCCATTATAAAGACTCCTCAACAGATAGAAGCTATCAAGGAAAGCTGTAAGATAAATATAGCAGTACTGGACTATGTAGCAGAGAATATCCGTGCAGGGATGACTACTCAAGAAATTGATGATCTTGTTGCACAAAAAACGGCTGAACTTGGCGGTATTCCTGCTCCGCTCAATTATGAGGGATATCCGAAAAGTGTTTGCACCTCGATAAATGAGGTGGTTTGTCACGGCATACCGTCAGATAAGGTTATTCTTAAAGACGGTGATATAATAAATGTGGATTGCTCTACTATATATAAAGGATATTTTTCCGATTCATCAAGAATGTTTTGTATAGGAGATGTAAGTCCCGAAAAGAAAAAGCTTGTTGATGTTGTAAAGGAGTGCGTTGAGATAGGCTTGGAGAAGGTAAAGCCTTGGACATTTCTGGGAGATATGGGACAGGCTGTTCATGAACATGCTGTCAAAAACGGATACAGTGTAGTCCGTGAGATAGGCGGTCACGGTGTAGGTCTGGAATTTCATGAGGATCCGTGGGAAAGCTATGTTTCAAAAGCAGGTGAGGAAATGCTTTTAGTTCCCGGAATGATATTCACGATAGAGCCTATGGTCAATATGGGTTCGGATAAGATATTCATCGACAAAGAAGACAACTGGACTGTTTATACAGCCGACAAAAAGCCTTCTGCACAGTGGGAAATAATGGTGCTTGTCACGGAAGACGGTCACGAAGTTCTTTGCTATTAAATGATAAAAATTTCCGACCTTTTAGCGAGTCGGAAATTTTTGTTTCAGAGAAAGTTTTTTCTGTCTGTTATATTGCAGTTGTAGTATAAAAGGAGCTTTGCAAGGGCTGTTTCGTCAGAGGTGTCATAGATAGGGACAGCACCGTTTTTTATCAGAATATTGCTTGTTTCATAAACAGAGCTGTTTCTGACAGAAGTGATGTAAAAATCTGTATTTTTAGCTTTGCACAGCTCCAGAAAGTCAAGGGCATTTTGAGAGCCGTCAGTTTTTGCAGTGCATGAATGATATGTCACATGAAGTACAGCTTTGACACTTTCGGGAATGTTTATCGCCGAATACAGCATTGACGGATATGGTTTTATCATCATTACGTCGTTTTGCAGAGACAGTGCTTCATCATCAAAAAAACGATGCTTTATAATCTCATGGTCGGATGTTTTTTTGAATTTTCCTTCAATGACTTTTCCAAAGATGCTGTTTTTGAATGAAGTGAATCTTCCGTGAAGCCTGTCAGCCTCACAGATATCATCCGACCTGAATACCGAGCAGAATTCATCTCCGTCATTTTTGTAAACAGTGAAAACTCCGTTCTGAAAATTATTTATGACAGTGACGGCTGAACGGATATTTTCAACGGCATTGCTCCTTTTATCATCCGGAATATAATTTGATGCCGTTATCACAACGGGGATATCAAAGTGATTAAGGCATATTGCAAGCATAGCAGAGGTATATGAAAGTGTATCACTTCCGTGAGTTATGATTATGCCGTTGTATTTTGATGTGTTTATCCGATAAAGAAAATTCACGAGGGATTCCCAGTGATATTTCTCAAGATTTTCGCTCAATATATTCAAGGGCTGTGTTATTTCAAATTCAGTGTCAGAGGGATAATTTTCCCTGAAAAGCTCCAATGCTCTGCAGTTGTTCTGTTTGACGGATATTATACCGTTGTGTGAGTAGCTTCCGATGGTACCGCCTGTCATTACAAAAAGTATCTTTGTCATGTGCTGTTTCTCCCAAAAAAGTTTTTTGTGAGTATTATTATAGTCCACACATATTATATTTTCAATATTTTTTTAAAAAAACACTTGCATTTTCAAAAACAATGTGATATAATAATCAGGTACTCGAATGAGAGTTATGTATGCGCCGATAGCTCAGCCGGATAGAGTAACTGGCTACGAACCAGTAGGTCGGGGGTTCGAATCCCTCTCGGCGTGTTTCAAAATTATTTGGCATTTTTCGGTTGTTCAATACCGAAAAATGCTTTTATTTTTTTCGGGCGATGATTCGTATTATATAACGGAAGATAAATTGCTTCAGATATCTGAATGATACGAAGAAGGAATGTGTTAAATCGTATAATAAAGCACCTGTTGTCATCGACTCTTGATGGCAGCAGGTGCTTTATATATCAAAGATATAGAACTGCTTTAAGTTGAATAAAGATAACAATAGAGTTATAGCAGTTCGTTTGTAAAACAATAATTCTGTTTACAGCTTGTTATAGATTTTTTGATGGTTTATTATGCCAAGGCTGCTCCGAGTGCTTCACACTGTGCGATAGTGTCATCATCGGGAGCATCATTGCAGATAACGCTTTCAGCTCCGAGGACGGCACCGCAGTTTTTGCAGTCATCCTCCCAGTTTCTCATCCATTCACCGTCACCCCAGCCGTATGAGCCGAAAAGAACGATTTTCTTGCCATTGAGCTTATTTTTGACAGAGCCGAACATCGGTTCAAATTCGGTCTCCTCAAGCTCCTCCGTACCCATTGACGGACAGCCGAAAGCGATCGCATTAAAATTGTCTGCCATGTCGGTACTGAAATCAGATGCCGTAAAAAGCTCTGCTTCGGCACCTTTGTCTTTTGCACCCTTCAGTACGGCATTTGCCATTGCTTCGGTATTGCCTGTTCCACTCCAATATACTACTGCAATCTTACTCATAATGATCTTCCTTTCAAAAAAATAATTTATTCCAAAAGCATTGACGCTTTTCAGACTGTTTAACACGATACAGCCAAATTTTCTATGCCGAATCCCTTTGCAATGAGAGAGCAGCACAGCTCGGTACAGCGTTTATATTTGTCAAAAGTTTGTTTTGCCTTGTTTTCATCACCATAGACTTTCCAAGAGCCTACGCATTTGCAGCCGCAGCCCTTGTTTCTGATAAATCCGCAGACATCTTCGGGCGGATAGCCTAAAAACAGTCCTATCTCATGGGGGAAATCATTATTTTGCTGAAGCCTTTTCATCAGGCTGACAAGGCATAAATTCGCATTTTCACAGCAGTATCCCATCTCATGAAGGATATCCGAAGCCTGCTTGCTATTGAGATCCTTCTTTAATTGTGATGGTCTGTAAAGATATATAAGAACCGAACCGTTGTGATGTCTTAAAGGTATCACCCGAAGTCCCTTGGAAGTGAGCTTTTTGTTCATTTCCGTGAGAGCCTTATGTTCGTCCTCTTTTGTTTCAAAACGGCATGAGAACATATTTCCTGTTTTCAGCCCCATCAATGTAGGGGCACAATGCCTGACAAGCATTTCTTCCGACATACAACCACCCTTTCTTTTAATCATCAATCAGCAATGAAAGGCTTTTGGGATAATAATTGCTGATTGTTACGAGTATTTTTCGAGAATATTTTTAAGAGCTGCTTTAGAGCTATTATGTGATCTTTCCACAGGAATATTCAGATTTTTTATTCCGTCAACGGCACATCTTACCATTTTGTGAGAGATCGTATTTGTAAACAGCACCATAAGATCGGGACTACCGATGTTTTGAAGTCCTCTGCACATTTTGGGATAGACCTTTGCCTTGAAGTCATAAGCCTTGCACAGCTCCATGTATTCCCTGACCATACATTCATTTCCGCCTACTATCACGACACTCATACTGACCTCCAAAGAAATTAGATTTATCTAACTGATCATTGAAAATATAAGTTAGTTTTATTTAACTAACCGATGCAAAGCTTATCATACTTTTTGTATTTTGTCAAGTGCTGTTTTGAAAAAAGATTATTTTTTTTATTTTTCTCTTGACAAATTAAGTTAGCTGTATTAAACTATACTTGTTAGATTGGTCTAATTTCATTCGTCTAACCAAATTTTATACAGGAGAGAATTGTATGAGTAAAAAAACAATCTTTGCGGTTTTGTTGAGTGCGGCTGTTGCAGGCTCATCTTTACCGTTGACGATCACCGCAAACGCATCTGATGTTGTGTATGGCACTATGGAGATACCCTACAGCGAGTTTTATGCAAGTGAGGGTATTGACGGTGTGGACACAGTTTCATCGGCTACAACAAACAAATGGAAGAATGAAAACCTTGTCAAAGGCACATACTCCGTTGAAACGGAAAACGGCGGCGGAGACATTCTCGGTGTAAGATACTATGTAGGTCTTACACAAACAACACTTGATACGCTGGGGGAAGATAACTATAATTTTGAGCCTGTTGAAGAAGTGCCGGCTGCATACAAGCTTATCACAGTTGAAAACGGTGAAGTTGCGTTCTCAAATGTAGTGGGAGATACAACGGAGGAGCAAAAAGAGGTGTCTCTTTCTACGGAAATGGTATGGGGTGACTATGTACTTGATGTAAGCGGTCTGAACAATTCAAACGGCACTTCCGAATTTGGTACGATATACGGTGTTGTTCTCGAAACAGCAGAGGGCGACAAATATGGTATGCGTCATCTTGAAAACATTTGGAGAGATGAGATCGCATGGTCATCGGGCATTAAAAAGAGTGAACCTCATGGCAATACCTTAAAATATGAACAGTATGTCGGTCTGATGGGACAGACTCTCACGGGAATAACATTCATTACCGAAACAGGCTATCACACTGTACCCGTGAATATCTATATACCCGTAAAATTTGAGAATACAGTTGAAATTGCCGAATGCAATGTCAATGACACTGCAACAGCATTTACAGCAACAGGCTTCCCCGAAGATTACGAAAAGGTATATTTCATTTCAGGCAACGGACAGTTCTCCGTTGAAGATGGCTCTATCAATTACAAAGTGCAGTTCCCGGGTTCTTATAACCTTGAAATTTCAGACGGCAACGGAAAGTATGCAACTGTCAATACATCTTTTGTTATCTCAACAGACGATATGCCCGCAAAGTTTGACGGTGAAAAATTAGTTCCTGCCGACAATGTTTCTGACGAGGACTTTAATGCTTTTATCACAAATATATCTGCTGTGACGGTTGATGAAACAACCTATTCGGCAGCAGGCAAGCGTGGCTTAAAGCTCATAAATGATGATGGTACTGTCATTATGGATGCTGTTTCAAGGGATGTACCCGTGTTCGGTGAGGACAAGCCTTATAATATCGTTATCACTGCAACAGGCTACAACAAGACACTCGCATTTGTCCTGAATGACGATACAAAACAAGAGGAAAGTTCCGAACCGTCAGAGGTTTCAGAAATATCGGAAATATCTGAAAATTCCGAAGTATCCGAAAACACTGAAGCTTCACAGGTTTCAGAAGTTTCACGAAATTCACAGACAAGCACAAACAATAACAATGCTGTTAATACAGGTTCATCGGGCTTTGCTGTCATAGCAGCTTTGATGGCAGGTATATCATCTGCACTTGCAGCGGTTTTCTCTTTCAAAAAGAAAAAGTACAACTGATTTTTTATCAATACATACCCTTCAAAAAACAGCTTTCCGACTGTTGAATCTTTCGGAAAGCTGTTTTAAATTCACAAAAAGGAGATAATTCCATATGACATTTGCAGTATGCCTTGCGGTAACAGTTTTGATATGCCTTACCTGTGACAAGACCATCAAAAAATATCCGCAGCTTTTCTATATCGGTGCAGCACTTTTATCTGTTGCTGCATATTGTATAAATGAATTTGCAGAGGTAAGAACGCTTGCACCGTTTATCAGAGATTATCTTGTACCCGTTCTGACAAACGCCCTTTTTGCGACAGCTTTCTGGACAGTCGTAATGTTTACGGGTGCATTGAAAAATGGCTCACAGCTCATTAAAAAGCTCATGCCGATCCGTGGAGAGCTTTCCATAATAGCGGCACTTCTCACTGTCGGACATATCATTATTTACGGCATAACCTATTTGAAAAGGCTTTTTTCGGGAAGAAATATAACTTTTGATTTCATACTTTTTATAATAGTTGCATTGGTACTCGTGCTGATAATGACACCTTTGACTGTCATTTCAATAAAAAAGATACGCAAGAAATTCAAGGGCAAAACATGGAAAAATATACAAAAGTCTGCCTATGTATTTTACGCTATGATATATCTTCATGTCATACTTGTATTATGGTCGAAGGTACAGCGTGGGGATATTATGAAATATGTGGATCTGACGATATATACCGTTATATTTGCCGCATATCTTGCCATGAGGATAAGAAAATATTATCTTCTCCGCAAGAAGCCTCATTCACTTAAACCTGCCACAGTCATTTCCGTAACAGGATTTTTGATATGTTCCGTTGCAGTATGCCTTGTTGCATTTCCGTTTGCAAAGATGAATGAGAACAATGCAGTCGAAATTGCAAAAGCATCATCTGCTTCTCAAATTTCCATTCAGGAAAGCCAAAAGCCTGTTATATTTGAAATATCCGAAATATACCAACAGGAAAGCGTACATGAAAGTACGGAAGTTTCAGAGGCTTCTGTTGCTTCGGAAACAACGGAGGTTTCAGAAATATCCGAAATATCGGAAATGTCAGTTACCGAAAGCTCTGTTTCAGTACCCGAAAGCAGTATAAATGCAATTCAGCCATCCTCCGAAATTTCGATTCAGGTTTCGCAAATACAGGAATCTTCTGTTGCGGAAGCTTCAGTAAAGCCCTCTGAACCGTCAAATGTCATTGAACAGCCAAGTGTTGTTGAGCAGTCAAAGATTGTTGAGCCATCAAAAGTTGTTGAACAATCAAAGGTCGTTGAGCCATCAAAGGTTGTTGAGCCGTCAAAGGTCGTTGAGCCGTCAAAGGTTGTCGAACCGTCAAAGGTTGTTGAGCCATCAGAGATTGTTGAGCCGTCAAAGGTCATTGAGCCGTCAAAGAATGTGCTTTATAATGACGGAACATACACAGGTCAGGCTTACGGCTATGACGGTGATATTTATGTGAGCGTTACGATTCAGGGAGATAAAATTATCAGCATAACTGCCCGTTCAGATGAATTTGAACCCGAATACTTTGAAGATGCCGAAAGAAGTGTTATTCCGTCAATAATCAGTTCACAGAATACAAATGTTGATTCTGTTTCGGGTGCGACTTTCAGTTCACAGGGCATTATGAAAGCTGTCGAACAGGCATTGAACAGTGCAAAGATATGATGTATAATAAAAATCGGTGTATGGTAAATTATGAATTGATAAGGTGATGTTTGTGAGTAACCGAAAAAATAGCAGTGCGAAAAAAGTTGCGACAGTGTCAATTCTGATAGCAGTTGCATTTGTGCTGAGCTGGATAGAATTGATAATGTCCATAGCAACACCGATACCCGGTATAAAAATAGGTCTTGCAAATCTTGCCATTCTTTTCACAATGTACTATTGCGGTGAACAAGATGCGTTTATGGTGCTTATCGGAAGGCTTATTTTGAACGCTATACTTTTTGGGAATGTAAATTCACTGATATACAGCGTTGCAGGGGGAATACTGAGTTTTATTGTAATGGTGATATGCAAAAAAC
>CACXGJ010000102.1 GCA_902767125.1 uncultured Ruminococcus sp.
CGAAAGCATGAGTCAGGTATATGACCGTGTGAAAAAAGCTGTTCTGCGAATAGTTGCCGATAATCCGAACAAAACTATATGTATAGTATCTCACGGATGTGCTATCAAGAATATGATGTGCTTTGCACATGATCTTGAAGTAAAGGATATAAAACAAGTTCCGCTGGGTACAAATACTTCCGTAAACATCGTCAGTTTTGACGAACAACTGAAACCAACGATAATTCTGGAAAATTATACAGATCATTTGAAATAAAACAATCAGGGAGGAGATATTTTTATGATTATCTTATCAGTTGACTATGGCAGAGTAAGAACAGGTATTGCGGTATGCGATAAGAATGAAATAATAGCTTCTCCCGTGGGAGTCATAAAGGAAGTACGACAGGATGTTCTTGCTGAAAAAATATCTCTTATTGCAAGTGAAAAACACGCTGAACTGATAGTTATGGGACTTCCGAGAAACATGGACGGCAGTGAGGGTGAAAGTGCCTTGAATGTGCGGAAATTCGCCGATATTCTCAAGGAAAAGTCAGGTCTTGAGGTGGTATTCAACGATGAAAGAGGCACTACCGTTACAGCATATCAATATCTTAATTCCACAGATACAAGAGGCAAAAAAAGAAAAGCTGTCGTTGACAGTGTTGCGGCTGTTATTATTCTTGAAGATCATATGAATTACAGGAGGAATCGCAAATGAGTTTTCTCCCGAGCCAAAGGCTTTCTCTCGGTGAACTGTTTGTATCAATAGCCGCAGGACTTATGCTTTTTCTTCTTCCCAATGATGCCAAAAATCAGTTCAGCGACCTTGCACTGGCTGAAGGATATGTATTTGTATTTTCCTTCGTTATATCTGCCGCCCTTATATTTACAATAAAAAGATACGAGGCTCTCGGAGTGGCTATATTGAGCGATTCTGTACTTACAGCAGTGAGCTTTATTTTATATGTCGCAAACGGCATTTTTACAAAAGGAAATAATTTCTGGGCTAAAATGACCGAATATCAGCTCATCACCATGTTCATCTCATGGGTAGTACCGTTTCTGTTCGCTGTCTTTATACGGCTTTTGAGAAAAGGTCCGGGGGATACCAATGATTCACGCATGAGATTTTCAAATTTCCTCGCATTCTCTATCAAAGCACTTATGATAATATATATACTCGTTATCGTATTCAGACATCTGCTTCCGTATCGGCCGCATATGTCAGAGGAAAGAGAATTTGAACTGATGCTCTTTGCAAGGATAAAGGACTGTCTTGACGGCACTCACGAAAACGGTACTCTTTACCTGCTTTGGAACGGTCTTATTTTAGCTCCGCTTTCTTTCAGTCTTCTGATACTGAATCCGAAGATAAGAATATGGCATTTGGCTATAATATGCTTCTTTGTCGGAATAACACTTGAGGTATTGCAGTTTGTCCTGAATACAGGCACTATATGCTCTGATGATATCCTTCTGTATATGCTCGGAGGGACTGTCGGATATCTTATCAAGAATTTCATTGACCTCATCCGTTCAGTCATAACTCTCGGACAGGACAGGTGTATGCTCAACTTCAGCTACACTCTTATACAACAGCCCAATCGTGTCAAAATCGAAAAATGACTGCAAATTAAACAGGCACAGCAGAAATTATCTTCCTGCTGTGCCTGTTTTTTTACTCAAAATGACATTCGTCACATTCTGTTGCTTTTCCCACGATAGGCTCGGGATCTATCCCCTGTTTTTTGTAATAATCGCTCAATGCGGCTTTTATAGCCTGTTCGGCAAGCACCGAGCAATGCACCTTCACGGGCGGCAGTCCGTCCAGAGCTTCCATCACTGCCTTGTTCGTCAGCTTCAGTGCTTCATCAATGGGCTTGCCCTTGACCAGCTCCGTTGCCATTGAGCTTGTTGCAATTGCCGCTCCGCATCCGAAGGTCTTGAAGCTCACATCGGTTATCACATCATCTTTGACTTTTATATACATCTTCATGATGTCTCCGCATTTTGAATTGCCTACCTCTCCGATACCGTCTGCATCGGGCATCTCTCCAACATTTCTCGGATTCGCAAAATGATCCATTACTTTTTCGCTGTATGCCATATTATATACTCTCCTTCACTATCTTTTCCCATAAGGGTGACATTTCTCTCAATCTTTCAACTATTTTCGGAACTGCCGATAAAATATGATCTATATCTTCCTCTGTATTTTCATCACTGAATGTCAGACGCAATGAACCGTGTGCTATTTCATGGGGCAGGCCTATTGCAAGCAGTACATGACTCGGATCAAGTGAACCCGATGTGCAGGCTGAACCTGATGATGCGGATATTCCCTGAAGGTCAAGCATCAATAACAATGATTCTCCCTCTATCCCCTCAAAGCACATATTGACATTACCGGGTAATCTGTTTATCCTGTCACCGTTTATCCTTGAACGCTCTATCTTCAGAAGACCATCTATCAGCCTGTCACGCATTTTCTCAAGACGGATGTTCCTTTCAGCCATATTATCAACGGATTCCTTCAATGCAACGGACATTCCCACTATTCCCGCTGTATTTTCCGTTCCTGCACGGAGTCCTCTTTCCTGACCGCCTCCGTGGATGAGATTCGGCAGTCTTATGCCCTTTCTCATATACAATGCTCCCATGCCTTTAGGTCCATGAAATTTATGCGATGACATTGAAAGCAGGTCTACTCCCAAATCCTGAACATCTATCGGAACAGTTCCGACTGCCTGAACAGCATCCGTATGAAAAACAGCACCATGCTTATGAGCAATTCCCGCAAGCTCTTTTATCGGCTGTATCGTGCCTATCTCATTGTTCGCAAACATTATTGTAACAAGTGCAGTGTCATCTCTTATTGCCTTTTCAAGCTCATCGGGACGAACTATACCGTCTTCATGGACATCAAGAAGTGTTACTTCAAAGCCATGCTTTTCAAGATATTCAAGTGTATGCAGGACAGCATGATGCTCGAATTTTGATGATATGATATGCTTTTTTCCCTTTTTTTCGCCAAGTTCTGCCGCACCCTTTATCGCCCAGTTATCAGACTCGCTTCCGCCCGATGTGAAATATATATTATTCGGCTGTGGTGCATTTATGCACTGTGCTATCACCATTCGGGCATTGTCAACAGCCTTCTGACTCTGACCGCCTAATTTATATAAGCTTGACGCATTTCCGAAATATTCGCAGAAATACGGCTTCATTGCTTCAAACGCCTTTTCCGAAAGTCTTGTCGTTGCAGCGTTATCTGCATATACAGTTCTTTGCATTTTGATTTTTACCTCGCTTCATAATTTAGTTTAATGTATTATACACCTTTTTTTAAAATAAATCAATACTATTTCGATATTTCATATCAAAATAGTATGTTATAGTAAAAAATAAAATGCAGCCTGTACAGACTGCACAATTTCATTAGTAAAACTAAACAAAAATCACTTGTATTTTTTAGACTGTTCAACCGCCAATTTATCACAGCGTTCATTATAGGGATGTCCGTCATGTCCTTTTACCCATACGATATTGACTTTATGGATATCAAGCAGTTTCAGTATCTCCTCCCACAAGTCTGAATTTTTCGCCTGTGTCTTGTCACTCTTTATCCAATTATTCTTCTTCCAGCTTTTCGCCCAGCCCTTTGTTATCGCATTGCAGACATACTGTGAATCGCTTGTCAGAGTGACCTCACACGGCTCCTTGAGTGCCTTCAGTCCCTCTATGACAGCCCTCATTTCCATTCGGTTATTTGTTGTATCAGACTCACCGCCCGAAAGCTCCTTTTCGTGACCGTTATATACAAGTATCGTCCCCCAGCCTCCCGCACCGGGATTGCCGCTGCACGCACCGTCTGTATATATCTCTACTTTTTTCATATCTTCATCACCTTCGAGTAAATTATACATTTTTTTTAATGCAAAATCAAGCTAATTTGAAATTATTGTATTGCAATATTTTTGAAAGTGTGTTAAAATTCAGTCATACATTTTTTTTTGGAGTGATTTGAAAATGAAAAATACTGAAAAAACTATGGATAAAATAG
>CACXGJ010000103.1 GCA_902767125.1 uncultured Ruminococcus sp.
AGTATGTCACAATGCTCGTATACGCCCGTATAACGTCGCTGTATGCCCCTCAAATGTGTTAGGAGTATAATTATACCCCTAAACCCTATACCCCCTCAAAATCGCCGTATTTCGAGCCTATACACGCAATTTAAAAAATAGCGAAATAAATGACCGTTTAATCTGATATAAAATTGTCAGCCCGAAAATTTCAATTTTCAAATCTTTTTGATATTGTTTCGGATACTCTTATTTTGGTACCTAAAATCTATATCTTATATTTGCGTTTTCATTGATTTTACATATTCTCCGATGTATTTCGGAGCATATTTACCATATTTTTCCAACATTCTTACGATTGCCGAGCCTACTATCACACCATCAGATATGGATGACATTTTCTGTGCCTGCTCGGGTGTTGATATGCCGAACCCTATCGCACACGGGATATCTGTATTTTTACGGATAATCTTTACAATTGATGCTAAATCTGTCTTTATCTCATTCCTCACACCTGTAACACCCATGCTCGATACAAGATATATAAATCCTTCAGCTTCCTTCGCTATCATACCGATCCTGTCAGCAGAGGTCGGTGCTATCAGCGAGATCAGATCAACATGATATTTATGGCAGATCGGTAAAAATTCTTCTTTTTCCTCAAATGGTATATCAGGCAAAATCAATCCGTCAATGCCTATCTCTGCACACGTTGAAATGAATTTTTCTGCACCGTATGAAAATACAACATTTGCATATGTCATGAATACCATTGGAACCGATATCTCTTTTCTCAATTCACTCACAAAGTCAAATATTTTATCTGTATTGATGCCGCCCTTCAATGCACGGATATTAGCTCCCTGTATTACAGGTCCCTCTGCCGTCGGATCGGAAAACGGTATCCCCAATTCGATAAGGTCTGCACCGTTTTCTACGGCTTCCCTTACAGCCTTTGCTGTAGTTTCCAAGTCAGGATCACCGCAGGTTATGAACGGTATGAAAGCCTTTCCGTTTTGAAATGCTTTTTTTATATTACTCATAAATCTCAACTCCTCTGTAACGTGCTATTGCTGCACAGTCTTTATCTCCTCTGCCTGATACAGTCACCACGATTATTTTATCACTGTCCATTGTCGGAGCTAATTTCATGGCATATGAAACTGCATGGGCTGATTCTATCGCAGGGATTATCCCTTCGGTTTTAGCAAGGTATTCAAATGCGTTCACAGCTTCATCGTCTGTAACAGCAACATATTCTGCTCTGCCGATGTCATGCAGATAGGCGTGTTCCGGACCTACACCGGGATAATCGAGTCCTGCCGAGATGGAATATACAGGTGCTATTTGTCCAAATTCATCCTGACAGAAATATGATTTCATTCCATGAAATATCCCAAGCCTTCCCGTTGAGATGGTCGCTGCAGTTTCAAAGGTATCAATGCCTCGTCCTGCCGCCTCACATCCGATAAGTCTTACACACTTATCCTCAATGAAATGATAAAAAGTTCCGATAGCATTTGAGCCTCCACCCACACAGGCAAGAACTGCATCGGGCAATCGTCCTTCTTTTTCGAGAATCTGTGATTTTATCTCTTTGGATATTACGGATTGAAAGTCACGGACTATTGTAGGAAACGGATGAGGTCCCATGACAGAGCCAAGACAATAATGTGTATCGTCAATCCTTGTCGTCCATTCCCTCATTGCCTCCGAAACAGCGTCCTTAAGAGTCGCTGTGCCTGTTTTCACCGGGATGACCTCCGAGCCTAACAGCTTCATCCTATAAACATTCAGAGCTTGTCTTTTTGTATCTTCCTCGCCCATGAACACTACACATTCCATTCCCATCAAAGCCGCAGCCGTTGCCGTGGCTACTCCATGCTGTCCTGCACCTGTTTCGGCTATAAGTCGTGTCTTGCCCATCTTTTTTGCAAGCAGAGCCTGTCCGAGAACGTTATTTATCTTGTGAGCCCCTGTATGGTTGAGGTCCTCTCGTTTAAGATAGATTTTTGCACCGCCGAGGTCTTTTGTCATTTTTTCGGCATAGTAAAGCCTTGAAGGTCTGCCTGCATAGTCATTGAACAGTGCCGTAAGCTCCCTGTTAAAATCAGCGTCATTTTTATAGAAATTATAAGCCTGTTCAAGCTCATTTACCGCATTCATCAGCGTTTCGGGGATATACTGTCCGCCATGTACGCCAAATCGTCCTTTTGGATTTGTCATGATTCATCTTCCTTTCTCACTGCCATTGCAAAGACAGTCATTTTTTTAATATCCTTTAATCCGTCAGTTTCAATGCCCGAACTGACATCCACTGCATATGGTTTAATTGTTCTTACAGCTTCGGCTATATTTTCACAATCCAAGCCCCCTGCAAGAAAATAAGGTCTTTGAATGTTTTTTATAAGAGACCAGTCAAAGACAGTTCCATCACCTGCACCTGCATCAAGCAATATCATATCCGCCGTGCTTCTGACGGCTTTTTCCGCATCATCATGAGAATGTATCCGAAATGCTTGTATCACGGGCTTTTTTGTCATTTCACGGAGATGATATATATATTCCTCCGTTTCATGCCCGTGAAGCTGTGCAACGTCTATGACACCGCTTTCAAGCAATTCAGCGACCTTTTCAACGCTTTCATCAACAAAAACTCCGACTGCCTTTATATTTTTATCAAGCAGTTGTTTCAGTTCAAGAGCCTTTTCGGGTGAGATATATCTCCTGCTTTTCCCGAAAAAGACAAAGCCGATATATTCGGGCTTTATCTGATTGACGGCTTTTATATCACATTCCCGTGAAAGTCCGCACATTTTTATAGCTGTCATACTATCCATTTCAGCTTCATGAGCATATCCTTTTTATTTTCCGCTCTCATCAGTGTTTCACCTACAAGAACTGCATCTGCACCGATATCTCTCAATTGCTGAACGTCATCAGCCGTTTTGACACCGCTTTCGGACACAAAGACAACATTATTCGGAACAAGCTGTCTCAATTTACTGCTGTTGCCCGTATCAACGGAAAAATCCTTTAAATTCCTGTTATTCACTCCTATGATCCTTGCACCCGCCTGCAATGCTGTTTCAATTTCCGTTTCGTCATGCACTTCGACCAGTGCCGACAGTCCGAGCATATCGCATATATCAATATACTCTTTTATTCGGGATTTATCAAGTATCGAGCATATCAGCAATACTGCCGATGCTCCCAATAATTTTGCCCGATATATCATGTACTCATCTACCGTGAAATCCTTCCGCAGACATGGAATACTGACATTTTTGGCAATTTCCTGCAAATATTCATCTTTGCCCAAGAATCTGCTCGGCTCGGTGAGAACCGATATGCAGTCTGCTCCTGCATCCTCATATTCCTTTGCAATGGCAAGATATGGGAACTCTTTGGCAATTATGCCCTTTGAGGGCGATGCCTTTTTGCATTCGCATATAAAAGCAAGGTCATCTTTTTTAAGAGCTTTCTCAAAGGCAAGATCACCTTTAGGCATGGATAATGCCATTTTTTTTATTTCGTCAAAAGAAATTTTTTCTTTTTCATCTGCAACTCTCTTTTTCGCATATTCTGCAAGCTCATCCAATATCGTCATTATCATGTCTCCGCTCTGTTGCTCACTTCAATGAATTTTTCCAGCGTCTTCACAGCCTTACCCGAATCTATTATTTCAGCTGCAAGGGAAATTCCGTCTTTGATACTGTCAGCCTTTCCGCCTATATACAATGCCGCACCTGCATTCATCAAAACTGCATTTCTTTTAAAGCCCTTTTCACCCTGAAGTATACTTCTTGTAATAGCCGCATTTTCAGCAGGTGTACCGCCCTTAAGGTCATCCTTTGTACAGCGTTCAAAGCCGAAGTCTTCAGGCTTTATCATATATGACTTGAACCAGCCGTTCTTTATCTCACAAATTTTTGTGGGGGCGGAAAGGGATATCTCATCCAGCTTATCCATGCCGTAAACGACCATGCCCCTTTTGACGCCAAGACTTATAAGCACCTGTGCCAAAGGCTCTGCAAGATATTCGTCATATACTCCAAGTAACTGCATGGACGGTGAAGATGGATTTGTCAATGGTCCAAGGATATTGAAAACTGTTCTGAAGCCCAATTCCCTGCGGATCGCACCGACATATTTCATTGAGGTATGGTACTTTTGGGCGAAAAAGAAACACATTCCTACTTCATTGAGCAGTTCGACGCATCTTTCGGGACTTTGTTCTATATTTACTCCAAGTGCCTCGAGACAATCGGCTGTACCACTGTTGGAAGATGCTGCACGATTGCCATGTTTGGCAACTTTCATGCCGCCTGCTGCTGCGACAATTGCAGAGGTCGTTGAAATATTAAAGCTGCCTGCATTGTCACCGCCTGTGCCGACAATTTCAAATACATCCATGCCTGTGTCGACTTTTGTGGCATGGTCACGCATGGCTGCCGCACAGCCTGCTATTTCATCCGTTGTTTCAGCCTTTGCACTCTTGGTTGACAATGCCGCAAGAAATGCCGCATTTTGTGTGGGAGTCGTCTCTCCGTTCATTATCTCGTTCATTACCGTGTAAGCTTCGTTATAGCTCAAATCACCTTTGTTTACGATTTTTACAATAGCCTCTTTTATCATTTTTTGTCTTCCTTTCCCTTGATGAAATTATATAACATAGATTTGCCATGAGGTGTCATAATGGATTCGGGATGGAACTGTACCCCGAAAATATCATATTCCGTGTGCTGTACAGCCATTATCTCACCGTCATC
>CACXGJ010000104.1 GCA_902767125.1 uncultured Ruminococcus sp.
ATAAGAGATATTATACCAATGACAATTTTGCGGCGGATGTTATAGGCTTTGTCGGTGCTGACAGTCAGGGGCTTGCGGGAATCGAGTATCAGTATGACGAATACCTCAAGGGAAAAACAGGAAGACTTGTAGTTGCAAGGAATGCAATAGGAAATGAGATGCCTTTCCCGTATGAGCAGAAAATAGATGCGGTTGACGGTTATAACCTGACATTGAGCATAGACGAGAATATCCAGAAGACCATGGAAAAATATGTCCGTGAGACGATAAAGGAATTTAATGTCGGAAATCGTGGCTGTGCTATAATGATAGATGTAAAGACGGGCGGGATACTCGGCTTTGCGTGTGAGGAGTCGTTTGATCCGAATGAGCCGTTTGAGCTTGCAGACAAGGCACTTGCCCAACAAATAGATGCTCTGCCCGAAAATGAACAGTCAAAGGCTTATACAAATGCCTTGAATAAGCAGTGGAGAAATAAGGGTGTCAGCGATACCTATATACCGGGTTCTGTATTCAAGATGGTGATGGCATCGGCTGTGCTTTCGGAGGGAATGATAAAATCCGATACAAGATTCGAGTGTGCAGGTTCATATGCACCGTTCAAGGGAGCCCCCATGATAGACTGTTGGGAAAGCTCCGGACATGGCACCGAAACTCTTGAACAGGCTCTGTGTAATTCCTGTAACCCTGCATTCATGCAGATGGGCTTTATGCTCGGCAGAGAAAAATATTACGAGTACTATGTTGCATTCGGATTTTCTTCAAAAACAGGGATAGACCTCCCGGGCGAGAGCGATGATATATTCTTCAGCAACACCTCATCAACAGCTATACATGGAATGGATCTGACCGACCTTGCAGTAGGTTCCTTCGGTCAGAACTTCAAGATAACTCCTATTCAGATGATATCCGCTTGTGCAGCGATCGCAAACGGAGGAAATCTTATGAGACCGTATGTTGTATCACAGATATCCGATTCAAAGGGAAATGTTGTAAAAATGAATGAGCCGTTCGTAAAGCATCAGGTCATTTCCGAATCCGTTTCAAAGCAGGTCTGCAAAATGCTTCAGACAAATGCGATATCAGGAGGCGGTAAAAACGGATATGTGGCAGGCTACAGGGTAGGAGGAAAAACAGGTACATCTGAAAAGACTGTCAATGAGGACGGTACATTGAGTAATGATTATATAGCATCATACTGTGGTATAGCACCTGCAGATGATCCGCAGGTGGCATTGCTCTGCTACTTTGATGCACCTGACAAGAAGATAAACTACTACGGTACAACGGTAGCTGCACCCTGCTTCAGAAATATAATGAGTGATGTGCTTCCGTACCTCGGAATAGAAAAGGTATATACCGAAGCCGAGATAAAACAGCTTGATACTATAACGGGAGCGTATATAGATATGACCGTTGAGGAGGCGGAAATAAAAATAAAAAATTCTTCTCTCAATTTCAAGGTAGAGGGAAAGGGCAAAAAAGTTGTCGGACAAAATCCTTCGGCATATTCCGCAATTCCCAAAGAGGGTACAGTCATATTATATACAGAGGAGGATATGAAGATAGAGGAGATAACAGTCCCCGATTTTTCAAATCTTTCACTTGTAGATGTGAATACACTTGCGTCAGAATATAATCTGAATATATGTATAGAGGGCATCAATGTCAATGACAGCGGCTCATATGTCAAAAAACAGGATATTCCCGCAGGCGAAAAGGTCGAACCGTATACGGTCATAACACTTACCTTCAATCAGGACAATTCTATCATGTAAAAAAGTCCGTTTATCAAATATTTTTTATTTTTGTTATCTATTGCCGTAAAAATATGCGGCAGTGTTTATATATATTTTTTAGAGGAAAACAAAGAAAAAGGTATGAAGAAAGGTGGACGTTGGTTTATGACAAAGATATGGACTATTGTAGCGGCAGTAAGCTCGTTTGCGATAGCTGCACTGTTCGGGAAATGGCTCGTGCCGTTTCTGAAGAAGGTCAATTTCCGACAGACAGAGCGTGAGGAGGGCATTGATCTTCACAAAAGCAAAGAGGGTACGCCGATGATGGGCGGATTCATGTTTATACTTTCGAGCATAGCTTCAGGTGTCGGCTGTGTGATGCTTTTCAACGGTACGGCAGGTGAAGCGGCTGAAACAGTGCTTATAAATGCGAAGATATATGCAGGGATGTTCATGGCACTTGCATATGGTGCAATAGGATTTATGGACGATTATATAAAGGCTGTCAAAAAAAGAAATCTCGGACTGACAGCGTTGCAGAAGCTGATATTGCAGTTCCTGACGGCAATAGCTTATCTTGTTACGATATATTTGTTCGGCGGCAATACACGCACATTTATCCCCTTTGCAGGAATGGTGGATATAGGTCTGTTATATTACCCTCTTGCAGCTATACTGATAGTCGGAATAGTCAATGCGGTAAATCTCACTGACGGTATAGACGGTCTTTGCGGTTCGGTGACATTCTTCGGAGCTATATTCTTTATGCTGATATCTCCTTTCATGGAAAGAATAGGTGTCTCAATAATAGCGGCTGCACTTGCAGGGGGCTGTCTTGGATTTCTGGTATGGAATTTCCATCCCGCAAAGGTATTTATGGGGGATACAGGCTCATTATATCTCGGAGGATTTATGTGTGCGATAGCCTTTGCACTGGATATACCCGTGATGCTCATACTTGTCGGTCTTGTATATATAATAGAGATGTTCTCTGTGATACTTCAGGTGGGCTATTTTAAATTGACTCACGGAAAAAGACTCTTTAAAATGAGTCCTATCCATCATCACTTTGAAAAATGCGGTTGGTCGGAGATCAAAATAGTGATTGTATCAAGCATTGTCACAGTGGTTTGCGGAGCAGCGGCACTTATCATTATCATGCAATACAGGAATTTTATATAAATCGAGAAAGGAGTTTTCGGTAATTGAAGATATCGGCATTGTTTTCAGCCAAAAAGCCGAAGCCTCATCCGTCAAAAACTGTAAGACCTCCGCTGAAAAATAATATCCGGGATTCCGCAGCCAAGCCCAATAAGCTGAAATTGAGATTCAAGCTGTTTTCGGTACGTCTCGGACTTGATCTGGTATTTTTGTTTTTGGTAATGCTCCTGGTCATAATCGGGACATTGATGATGTTTTCGGCAAGCTATCCGTCAGGCTATGCCTATAAGGGCAACAGCTTCTATTATCTTAACAGACAGTTTGTGTTTGTAGTGGTAGGCACCATAGTTATGATAGGTGCATCGTATTTTGACTATCGTCATTTGAGCGGAAAGCTGACTTTTATAATTTATATCATAGCAATCATTTCTCTTTTGATAGTCCTTTTTATACCGACCGATTCGGATGTAAAAAGATGGATATATATAGGCAGCTTCACGATACAGCCGTCAGAGATCGCAAAATTTGCGATAATCCTTTTCTGTGCCCAAATGGGAGCGACCAATGTAAGTGAGATAGGAACCTTCAAATACGGAGTTTTACCGTCTCTGATAGCAATGGCAGTAGTATGTGTTCTCCTGTTCTTTGAGCCTCACTATTCGGGTATTGCAATAATACTTCTGCTTACAGCCTTGATGCTGTTCATAAGCGGAGTTAAAATAAGATGGTTTTTGATTGCAGGTGCAGTCTTGGTTTTGTTGGTAGGCATACTTGCCGTAACGGGAAAGCTCGGCTATGCGATGAGCCGTATGCACGGCTGGGGACAGGCTCTCATATATACCACAGATAAGATGTGGCAGGACACCTATCAGACAAGAAATTCACTCTATGCGATAGGCTCCGGAGGCTTCTGGGGACAAGGTATCGGTATGTCAAGACAGAAATATCTTTATATCCCGGAGGTACAGAACGACTTTGTATTTGCAGTCGTTTGTGAGGAGCTTGGCTTTATAGGTGCGGTCATCATATTGGTGATATTTGCACTGCTCGTATGGAGAGGAATAAAAATTTCCCTCAATGTAAATGACAGGTTCGGTTCACTTCTCGGAGTAGGTCTTTCTGCACAGATAGGCATACAGGTTATACTGAACATACTTGTTATAACCGACGGGATGCCCAATACAGGTATAAGCCTGCCGTTTTTCAGCTATGGGGGATCATCGCTCATAATGCTCATGGCACAAATGGGAATAATACTTTCGGTGTCGAGGACGGCACATCTCGAAAAGGCATAGAACAGGTATGCAGAATGGACAGGCACTTATACATTGAAAATATCAAATAAAAAACAGTGAGATTTGGGGAATGAAGTGGAAAATGATGCAGCTCTGCACTTCACTCTCCAAACTTCACTCTTTTAAGAGGGGTGTATTTAATTGAGGTTGATATTTGCGGGAGGAGGCACTGCCGGTCATATAAATCCGGCACTTGCCATTGCAGGCTATGTAAGAGAAAAACAGCCTGATGCAGAGATACTTTATATAGGAAATAAAGGCGGAATGGAGGAAAGACTTGTTCCACAGGCAGGGTTTGAATTTAAGAGTGTCAGCGTTCAGGGCTTCAGAAGAAAAATATCTCTGAAGTCCTTAAAGGAAAATATCGTGACAGTGAATAAGGCGGTCAGATCGACAATGGATGCCGAGAGGATAATAAAGGAATTTAAGCCTGATATATGTATCGGCACGGGCGGCTATGTCAGCGGACCTGTCCTGAAAGCAGCTTCAAAGCTCGGTGTCCCGATACTCATACATGAACAGAATGCTTATCCCGGCATAACAAACAAAATGCTTGCCAAAAAGGCTGCAAGAGTAATGCTTGCGATGCCTGCCGCAAGGGATAAATTCAAAGGAGATTATAATTTTGCCGATACGGGAAATCCCATAAGGGGGGCTATCCTGAAAGAAGAAAAATCATCTGCAAGAAAAAAGCTGGGACTTGATGAACGTCCTGTCATACTCTCATTCGGCGGAAGTCTCGGAGCAGATAATATAAACAAGGCACTTGCCGATGTCATATCGAGAAGTGCAAAGGACGGCAGATATCAGCATATCCATGCTTACGGACAGTATGGTAAATGGTTTCCCGAACTGCTGAAGGAGAAGGGGGCTGACCTTGAAAAAGCCTCCAATCTTGATATAAGGGAATATATCAATGATATGCCCGTATGCCTTGCGGCGGCTGATGTCGTGGTCGCAAGGGCAGGTGCAATGACATTGAGTGAGATACAGGTAAAGGGCAAGCCGTCCATACTCATCCCGTCACCGAATGTTGCGGAAAATCATCAGTATCACAATGCTATGGCACTCGTAAATAAAAAGGCGGCTCTGATGATAGAGGAAAAAGACCTTACTCCCGAAAAGCTCACGGATGCAATAGATTCCCTTGCATCAGATCCCAGAAGACTTGCGGAATATTCTGATAATGCCAAAAAAATGGGTATTGCAAATGCGTCTGAAAGGATATATGATATAATAATGGAAGTAGTATCCCAAAAGGATAAAAAATAAAAGCTCGGAGGCTTGTTAAAGTATGGATAGCAACAGATCGGAAGATACTCCAAAAAGCAGTGCTGTAAAAAGAATGGATGACTATGGGGATGATTATGAGGAAGATGTCTTTCCGCCTGCCAGAGAACCTATAAGTGCCAAAAAACGAAAGATAAGGAGAATAATTTTTTATGTCGTGACATTGGTCATTGCATTGATAGTGTGTTCTCTTTTGTCACTGACAGTGTTCTTTAAGATAGACGAAATATATGTCGAGGGAACGACACGTTATTCTGCCGAGGAGATAATTGCTGTAAGCATGATAAAAAAAGATGACAATCTTATACTGTGCAATACATCTCCGGGACAGAAGATGATAATCGAAAAATTCCCGTATGTTGAGGATGTCGATATAAAGAAAAAACTGTTCAATAAAATAGCGATAGTCATCACAGAAGCAAAACCGTCTTCCATAATCGAAAATAACGGCAAATATTATGTCTTGAGCAAAAAAAATAAGATAATCGAGATAAATGACAAGAAAATTTACGATATACCGATAGTTCTCGGTGTCAGGCTGAAAAATGAAAAGCTGTGTGATTATGCGGAATATAATGACAACAACATAAAGAAGTATATTGATGATATAATGACAGCTATCGCAAAATATAATATTAAAGATATAGATGCCATTGATATAAATTCTCCGACAAATATAGTTCTTTACCGCAAAAACGGCTTCAAGATAATTATAGGAGAGCCTGAAAATCTTGATTATAAATTCCGCACAATAGAAGAACTCATGCTCAATAATATACCCGATAATGACGAGGGTGTCCTTGATGTGTCGGTGGTTGACAAGGAGGGGGCACAGTCGTTCTATAAATCAAAAATGCCCGAACAGAGTCAGCCTGAACCGTCAAAGCCTGTTGCAGAAAGCAGCAAGCCTGATAAAGAAAACAGTGTTCGGGAATCATCACAGACAAGCACCGAAAGTTCGTCAGAGTCCGAAGAAATATCATCGGATGAAGAAGAAAGCAGCGAGGATGAAGCATCTTACGAGGATGAAGAAAACAGTGATGATGAAACATCTTACGAGGATGAAGAAAGCAGTGATGATGAAACCTCCTACGAAGACGAGGAAGACAGTGATGATGAGACCTCCTACGAAGACGAGGAAGACAGTGATGATGAGACCTCCTACGAAGAC
>CACXGJ010000105.1 GCA_902767125.1 uncultured Ruminococcus sp.
AAAATTTTTAGCTTTCAACAATTATGTTGAAAGCTGTTGGTGGAATGTTGGGGGAAAAGTTGAAAACTTTGTTTTTGGCAATTTTTGACAATTGCGAGTTTTCAACCAAAATGTTGAAATGTTGAAAAGTTTTCAACCGAAATGTTAAGAGAATTTTTTAAACAAATCTATGTAATTATCTGTCACGGATATTCTTTATTATATCCTCAACGGTAGCTTTCAGCTTTGGATCTTTTGTCATATTTTTTTCTATTTGTTTGATAGCATATACGATAGTTGAGTGGTCACGGTTGCCGAATTCTTCTCCTATCAGATTCATGGACATATCTGTTATTTCTCTTACGGCATAAATAGCTATCTGACGTGCATTTGAGATATTGGAGTTTCTCTTTGATGAGCGTATATCCTCGCTTGTGATGCCGAATGTTCGAGCGACCTCGTCTATTATTTTTTCGACAGTCAGAGGCGGCGGCTGATCATTGTTCAGGATATCCGAAATGGTTTTTTGAGCGATGCTGATGGTTATTTTGTCGCCGTAGAGCTGATTTTTGGCTTTCAGCTTTTTAACGACACCTTCAAGCTGACGTATATTTGTTTTGAGCTTTGTAGCTATGTATTCGATAACATCGTCGGGCAGATTCATTTCAAGCAGTTCAGCCTTGCGTTTTATTATTGCTATTCTTGTTTCAAAGTCCGGGGGCTGTATGTCAGCTATCAGACCTGATTCAAAACGACTTTTGAGTCTGTCCTCAAGAGTTTTGATTTCTTTGGGCGGTCGGTCTGATGTAAGGACTATCTGGCTTTTGGCTTCATAAAGGCTGTTGAATGTATGGAAGAATTCCTCTTGAGTTGATTCCTTTCCGCCTATGAATTGTATATCATCGACCAAAAGAACGTCTGATTTTCTGTATTTCTGACGAAATTCACTTGCCGAATTGAGTCTTATGGCTTCGATAAGTTCGTTGGTGAAGTCATCGCCCTTGACATAGAGAATAACTTTTTCGGGATTGCTCTTGTGTATCTCATTTCTGATTGCATAGAGCAGATGAGTTTTTCCGAGTCCGGAATTTCCGTATATGAACAGCGGATTGTAAGAGCCGCCCGGATTAGCGGCAACAGCCAATGAAGCGGCATGAGCGAATTTGTTTGATGAGCCGACTATAAATGAGCTGAAGGTAAATTCATAGTCGGAGTTGATAGAAATGTCGTTGGTTTCGACCTCGTTTATCTTGACTTCGTCCGGGACGGTGAAGCATATCTGTATACCCTCACCGAAAACGCTTGCAAAGGCATCATTCAGAAGCTGCATATAGCCACGTATAAGAGTCTGTCGATGAAAATCCGCCGGAACCATCAGTATAGCTTTTCCTTCAGAGAAATCAAGCTTTACAGGCTCTATTTTGCTTATCCAGGTCTTGTAAGCAACTTCCGTCAAATGCTTGCGGCAGTATTCACAAATAATTCCCCAAGCTTCTTTGAAAGAATCCATATGGTATCCCCCTAATATAATAATTTTTAAACCAAGTGTCATATAGTCGTACAGTAGCACGAAAGAACCCCCAAGTTCATGTACAGACACTTATACATATTCAATTATAACACAAAATAAAATATTTTTCAAACTTTTTTTAATGTTTTATGAAATAACTTTTGAAAGATAGTTTTTAACAAATATTTCTCAAGGTTAAAAATAAGTTTAAAAAATGTATGTATCCTCGATTATAAAACATGAATAAAATTGAGAAAATGCTGTTGGTTGTCATGAAACGATATAAAAACAGGCTTTTGGTAATTAGTTTTCAACGGTTGAATGAAGAAACCGCACTGTTTCATGTAAAGATACTTATCCATAATAGATTATAATATAAAACAAATGGTTTTGCAAATACTTTTCAACATAAGGATGAAAAAAGTTGAAAAAAATCCGTCTGCGATGGAGGCAGACGGTCGGGTAAAAATATATATAAAAGCAAGTCTGTGAAACGGTCGGGGTAATGACCGTTTCACAAACCTACCATAATTTTTTATTGAATTTACTCGCTGTAAATTACATCATCATTGAAAGTTATCTTGACGATATTTTCGGGATTGATAACGACTTTTTTTACAGATTTTTCGGAAACTTCAAGGAACTCTGCGTTAAGTGTCAAAGGCAGACTGTTGTTTTCGCTTGGTTTATGGTATGTGACTTGTGAAGTATAGGTTTTTCCGTCATTCAGTGTAACTGTAACATCGTTTAAAATACCATAGCTTGATGTTTCAACACTTATATCCTTGCTTAACTGTATGTTCAGTTCAAGGGGCTGTGCTTCGATTTTTTCAACAGGTATATCTTTATTTCCGATATTGACCGTCAGACCGTCTGCAACGGGGAGATTTTTTGTGGTATCCCTGTAATTGAGTTTTACTGAAAGGTCGTATTCCATTTCAATGGGAGTCAATGTAACTACTGCCCAGTCACCGTTGGGAGTCCATGTAAGCATCTGATTTTCATTAAGTTTGCCGTCATATTCTATGCCTGCCTGATAGAAAATATTTTCTTCTTCCGTGATCTCATGAATCTCTGAAGTTTCCTCATATAATTTTTGCCATTTAGCCCAGTATGCGTCTACTTCGGCGGCTGTGAGGGCTATTTCATCAATGTGTGCGATACCAATGTCATTGGTGCTGTTTACAGTGAGAGTCTGACCGATTATATTGAATTGTGAAGCGTAATTTATTATTACATCTATTGTATTTTCGTCAGCAAGCTGGTAGTAAACTTCTCCGCCTCTCATTTCCTGACCGAAGTACCACATTTTATCAGCGATCTGGTCTTGAAGTGAGATAGTGCAGTCGATACTTGCGGTGTTATTTGAACCAAAAGCAAAGTATTCATCGGTATTTTCAACGAATTTTGAACCGTCTTTCTTTGTGAGGCTCATAACTGCATAAACCTCGCTTTTATCTCCTGCAATGCCCTTGAAGTCACAGTTGAATTTTTCACTTTCAAACTGAACATTTCCGCCTGCATACATACCGCCTTCCATATCGCCTGCAAACCACTGACCGAATACGGAATTGAAGCTTCCCGTTGCAGCGGCTGTTGTTCCGACAACTGCAACAGCAGCGGCTGCTGCTATGAGAGATATAGTCCATCTCTTTTTGTGATTTTTCTTTGAAGAAGTAGAAGTTGTCTTGTTGTTGTGTATTTTATCCATAAGAATTGCCTTCACATTGTCTTTGTTTACACCTGTTTCTTCATAGATGGTTTTTTCATCTATGTTTTCGGGATCTGTAAGCAGATAGTCGAAAATATTTTTTGTTTTTGTCATGATCAATAACCCCTTTCAGTTAAAAAAGCTTTTAATTTTGTTCTTGCACGCTTTATCTTCGATTTGACGGCTTCGAGCTTGAGTTCCATCACTTCGGAAATTTTATTTGCTGTCTGATAGTAGTAATAGTATCTTACAAGGATTTCCTTGTCAGGTTCACCGAATTGATTCAAAGCATCGCATAAGTCGTTATGTAAGACCTGTCTGTCAATGTTGTCTTCTATCATGTATTCATCAGCGAGTGTTAAATCGTCAATATCTATAATTTCCGGAGCCTTGACGTTTCGTATCTTGTCAAGAGCCTTTGTTTTTGCGATAGATGATATATAGCCTTTAAGACTTCCGTCCTGTACCTTGTCGGCATTGTTCCATAGTGTGAAGAAGGTGTCGGCGGCAGCCTCCTCAATATCGGAAGAATTAAGACTTCCCTTTGAAACATTGTAGATAATTGCCGAAACAAGAGGTGTAAATCTGTCCATTATTTCAACTAATGCACTTTCATCATGCTTTTTCAGCTTGTCAACGATTTGGTTTTCATTCATCTTGTTCATTCCTTCCGATATATCAGCCCGTCGGCTTTTTTTATTTGAACGTTGAAATTTCAGCTTTCACTATTATAAACGAAGGCTTTTTATAAAAAGGTCTGAAATTTAAAAAAAAATTATTAATTTTCCGAAAAGTAATTTACATGATGAGAAATTAATATATAATTATCTGCAAAAGATTAAGTAATGGAGGTTTTTAGTATGAAAAACGGAATGTTAAAAAGAATATTTGTAATGTTTGCCTGTGCAGCTATAACGATACCTGCAGTGTCATTTACATATTTGCCTGTATCGGCTGAAGCTTCGGTAAGTGTTTCATGGAATGTGGATGTTGAGACGGGAAACGAGGATTTTTTGTATTACCCCGTCAATAAAGCCTTTGAATCGGCAGCGTCAAGATATAAGGGCGGTACGCTTATCCCGATTGTCAAATACGGCAGTCAGGTAGTGGCAGGTTATAATTATCAGTTCATATGCAAGCATATTGCAGATGACGGCACGGTTTCTTTGAAAAAAGTAACGGTTTATGATCCGAATTTCAACGGCTGGACTTCAAACAGCCGTGCAGGCATAAGCAGTATCGAGGATTTTAATATTGAAGATTATGAACATAACTACAAGTGTGGTTTTTCGGACAGAGAACCTATCGGAGGAATGTATATTTCCGTAAGTACAGGTCTTGACGAATTGCCTGCTGACGTGTCATCATCTTTTGAAGCCTTGTTGCCTCATATGGATGTAAAAAGCTGTGAGCCTATTGCATATCTCGGAAAAAGAGTCGATTCAAGCGGTACAGACTTTGCTTTATTGTGCTATACACAATCAGCAAAATATATTTATGATTATTATATAGACGTTGTTGTGATACACAGAAATTTTGACGGCTCGTCATATCAGAAAACATCATGTTCTATTCTGGGTACAAGGACAAATTATAATAATATTCCTCTTGAAAATCGTTCGGATGTTGACAGCAGTGTTGTTATCGGTGACTGGGCTACGGTTTATGCAAGGGGCTACGGCAGTACGCATGAATATACATACGCTGCACTGTACAAGAAAAAA
>CACXGJ010000106.1 GCA_902767125.1 uncultured Ruminococcus sp.
AGGTCATTGCCTACATAGAATCTTATAAGCTCGCTTGAAAATTCTCTGATAAGTTCATGTTTCAAATCACTGTGACGGGAATCTATTACCATGCAATTCGGTATTCCGTTGCTGAAATCCTGCGGATGTCCGGGACCTACCCATACTGCAACAGGAGTTTCCTCGGTTACAAATTCTTCTACTATCTCTGTAAGACGCTTGCCCGTATTCACTTCTATCCCTTTCATGCAAAGCACGATTCTCTTGCCCTTTATATCCAATTCCGCTATTCTCGGAACAAATGCTCTTACTGCCTGTGAGCTTATTGATATTATCATAACATCTGCACTTGATACTGCTTTTTCAAGGTCATCAGTTACTTTTATGCTTTCCCTGAAGGTCAGCATATTATTTTTTCTTGTATCCCTTATTTCTATAAATTGAGGTGCATCCGACAAGCCCCATATCGTTACATTATGTCCTATTTTATCAAGATACCATGCTATGAACGAACCCCATCTTCCGCATCCCAAAAGTGTTATATTCATTAAAAAACAACCTCCCAAAATTAAATTTATTGAGTAACATTATAGCATATATTTATATAAAAATCTATAAAATATTTGTACTTTTTAGATTATTGTGCTATAATATAACAAATGTTTTTTTGAGAGGTATTGATATATGAATATTATTATTGTAGGCTGCGGAAAGATCGGCTCAACCATTTTGGAAAGCCTTGTTGAAGAAGGACATGATGTTGTCGGGATAGATACCGATGAACAGGTCATCACCGAAATCACAAATGTACATGATATCATGGCTGTATGCGGAAGCGGTACTGATTATGATATGCTCAAGGAAGCAGGTGTAGCCAATGCTGAAATGTTCATTGCGGTCACTTCATCTGATGAGCTGAATATGTTGAGCTGTTACATAGCAAAAAAAATGGGAGCCAAGCATACCATTGCCCGTATAAGAAATCCCGAATATACTCAAACAAATCTCGGTTTTCTGCGTCAGCAGCTTGATCTGTCTATGGCTATCAATCCTGAATCTCTTGCTGCTGTTGAGATGTTCAACATACTGAAGCTGCCGTCTGCCGTCAAGATACAGACCTTTTCTCAACGTAATTTTGAGATAATCGAGATAATATTGAAAGAAAATTCCGCTCTTGCAGGAATGAAGCTGATGGAGCTGAAAAACAAATTCAATGCAAAGTTTCTTGTATGCGTTGTACAAAGAGGTGAAGAAGTCTATATCCCATCTGGCAACTTTCAGCTCATGGCAGGTGACAAGATCGGTCTTACTGCCTCACCTGCCGAGATACAAAAACTTATGCGTTCACTCAAAATAGAAAAAAAACAAGCAAAGGATATCATGATATTAGGCGGCAGCAGGATAGCTTATTATCTCTCAAAAATGCTTGCTGCATCAGGAAACGGTGTCAAGATCATCGAAAAAGATCATGATAAATGCCAGGAGCTTGCCGAATCTCTTGACAGAGTTGTTGTAATAGAGGGTGACGGAGCTCAACAGGAGCTTTTGCTCGAGGAAGGTCTTGATTCACTTGATGCTTTTGTTGCTCTGACGGGCATGGACGAAGAAAATATTCTCATCTCCATTTTTGCTTCATCACAGAATGTTCCGACCGTTATCGCAAAAATAAACAGAAATGAGCTTTCAGGTCTTGCCGCACGTTTGGGGCTGGACTGTGTAATATCGCCTAAAAAAATCGTTTCCGATGTCATAGTACGCTATGCAAGGGCTTTGGAAAATTCAAGGGGAAGCAATGTCGAAACTCTTTATAATATAATGGATGACAAGGCAGAGGTCCTTGAATTCAATGTCCGTTCAGACTTCAAGCAGGTAAATATTCCCTTGCGTGACCTCCAGCTGAAGCCAAATATCCTCATTGCAGGCATTATCCGTGAAAGAAAGCCTATCATTCCCAATGGTGACGATATGATAATGAAAAATGACAAGGTCATTATCGTCACATCCGAACAGCGTCTCAATGATCTGTCGGACATCGTAAAGTGAGGGGTGATGAAATGAACAGACGAGCCGTTTTTTATACCATAGGACAGATCATCATTCTTGAAGGCATACTCCTCACACTGCCTCTTTTTGTATCATTATGCTACTGGGAGGAAAAAAGCATCTTTTCATTTTCAATAACTGTTTTTATTGCTCTTGCCTTCGGATTCCTGATGCTTCTTATCTCAAAGCCGTCAAATAAGATAATCTATGCAAAGGAAGGCTTCATCATCGTGACCTGTGCATGGATAGCACTTTCCGCAATAGGCTGTGTTCCTTTTGTCATCAGCGGTGAAATACCGAATGTATTTGATGCGTTCTTCGAGACCGTCAGCGGATTCACCACAACAGGTGCATCTATCCTTACAGATGTTGAAAGCATGAGCAAGGGTATGCTGTTCTGGCGGAGCTTCACTCACTGGCTCGGCGGTATGGGAGTGCTTGTTCTCATAATGGCGATAATCCCCAAGAATGCAGGCACCGATTCAGGTCGTGCAATGCACATTCTCCGTGCGGAAATGGCCGGTCCGATCATCGGAAAATTAGTTCCGAAAGTTCGTGATACCGCAAAAATATTGTATTTCATATACTTTGCCCTTACCGCAATTGAATTTTTCTTTCTTCTGATTGGCGATATGCCGTTTTTTGACAGCCTTGTCCATGCCATAGGCACTGCAGGTACAGGAGGCTTCGGCATCAAGGCGGATTCCCTTGCAGGCTACAGCCCGTATTCTCAATGGGTAATAACCATATTCATGCTCCTTTTCGGAGTCAACTTCAATCTGTTTTATCTGCTCCTGTTAAAGCGTTTCAAGTCTGTTTTCACCAACCGTGAGCTTTGGTTTTATGCAGGTGTCGTTATCGCTTCAATTGCCATCATAACATGGAACATCTTTCCTATTTACAACAGCTTCTCCGACTCATTAAGACATTCCTCATTTCAGGTAGCAGGAACAATATCCTCAACGGGATTCGCAAGTGCTGATTTCAATCAATGGCCGCAGCTCTCAAAAAACATACTTTTTCTGCTGATGTTCATGGGAGGCTGTGCAGGCTCTACCGCAGGCGGTCTTAAGGTCTCAAGAGTAATGCTCCTTTTCAAGCTCATCAAAAAGGACATCCGAAGACTTCTTCATCCACGTTCAGTCACTGCCGTAAAGCTCGAAGGAAAGCCTGTTGATAATAATACTCTTTATGGTACCAGCACTTATTTTGCCATTTATATGGTACTTATTTTAGGCACTTTTTTACTTATTTCATTTGAGCCGTTGAGCTTTGAGACTAATTTCAGTGTAGCTGTTTCATGTATAAACAATATAGGTCCGGGATTTGACCAGGCAGGTCCTATGGAAGGCTACGCAGTCTATTCCAATTTCTCAAAGGTTGTTCTGTCAATTGCAATGCTCCTCGGAAGACTTGAAATTTATCCTGTACTGCTTGCATTCTATCCGAAAACATGGTCAAAGAAATAGATTCATGATACAATGACAATGTTTTGTCGTCGAATAATAAATTCTTAAAAGGAAATAATCTCTATGAGTAATTTAACCGATATATCATATGTAAAAAAAATCCTCTCAAAACACGGCTTCACTTTTTCAAAAGCTCTCGGTCAGAACTTTCTTATAAATCCATCCGTCTGCCCGAGGATGGCTCAAATGTGCGGAGCAGGTCAGGAGGTCGGAGTTATTGAGATAGGTCCCGGAGCAGGTGTCCTCACAAATGAACTTGCTAAAGTTTCATACAAGGTCGTTGCCGTTGAACTCGACAAAAGACTTCTGCCTGTTCTTGACGAGACACTCTCACATCATGATAACATAAAGATAATCAATGGTGATGCCATGAAGCTCGACTTCAAAAGGCTCATCACGGAAGAATTTGGTGAAAATCATGTAGTTATCTGTGCCAATCTGCCGTATTACATAACCTCTCCTGTTATAATGCGTATACTTGAAGAAAGGCTTCCAATTGACTCCCTTACAGTCATGGTTCAGAAAGAGGCTGCCGAAAGGATATGTGCTGCTCCGGGTACACGCCGGTCGGGAGCTGTCAGTGCAGCCGTCAGATACTATTCCGAACCGGAAATGCTGTTCAGAGTATCCGCTGGCAGCTTTCTTCCTGCACCGAATGTCGATTCCGAAGTGATAAAGCTCAAAATATTGGATAAGCCGCCTGTTGAGGCGGCTGATGAAAAACTATTCTTTAAGGTCGTAAAGGCTGCCTTTCTGCAAAGAAGAAAGACTCTTGCAAATTCCTTGAGTGCAGGTCTCTCAATGCCCAAGGCTCAAATAAATGCCCTGCTCGAAAATGCCGATATAAAAGCAAATGCCCGTGCAGAAGAAATGACCATGCAGGATTTTGCTGATATATCAAACGCTCTTTCCCGACTTTAATCTTCTGCTGCCGTCAAACAGCATATTATCTATCTTATATGAGATGACAGCTATTACTATCCCGAACAATGCACCGAAAATGATATCTGTCGGGAAATGCACATACAGATACAGTCTTGAAAAAGCTATTGCAAATGCGGCAAGATAGGCTAATGCTCCCAGTTTTTTATTATATATAAATATTATCGTTGCCGCACTGAATGCAAAAAAGGTATGTCCCGACGGAAATGAAAAGTCGCTTTCGGGAGGTACTATCAGCTTCACCGTACCGTTCAGCACATATGGACGCATTCTCTGTACTATCCTCTTTAATATGATATTGCACGCTATAAAACCAAATATCATACTGAATGCAAGTGACCTGCCTAATTTCCTGTATTTTCTGACTGCCAGACACATCACCATTATCACTATCCACAAAAGTCCCCAGTATCCCAAAAATGATATACATGGCATGAGCCTGTCAAGAAAATCATTCCTCCATCCCTGAATATTGTTCAGCACTGTAAATTCCCATTCCATACTCAAAAAACTCCTTATATATTTTCTATGAAAATATTATAACACATATCATCACAATAAAAAAGCATATCTTTCCGAAATTTTTTATCGGAAGATATGCTTTTGTCATATTATGTCAGAAGCCAAGTTTCGACAATTCTCTGTCTGAAGAAATGCTTTCTTTCAATCCCTCATCATCTATGTATTCGGACGGCAGGACATTTCTCAACACTTCATTTTCTCCGCTCTGCTGTCTTTCATACCAGATGTATTCCTCTTTTTTCCCTGTGCCGTCAGACTTCACGAGGTAATTCCAGATCATCTCCTGCTCCCATTTGATAAATCTCTTTGTATCAAGACTTTTGATATGGTTGGAGATGATATTTTTAAGCTTATTTTCGCCGTAGCTGTCAAGACTCAATCTGTATTTGTTAAGATTACGGACAAAAATGTCAAAATATTTTTCGCTGTCAGGTGCCTCTATCACAAGCTTCCGACAGAATATCTCGTTATTCATAAAATTATAGACCTTGTCAAAGATACCTGTATCAATCTGTATCACAAAAAGATAGTCCTTCTTGAAATTGTTGATGTTTGATATCAGCCTTTTCCACCAAACCGACCTTGAGGATATACCCTCTGTTTCGTTTATTTTGACAAGAACTATGCCCTGTGAAACATAACACTTCAAGTTTATCTCTGTCAGCCACTGCTCAAGTGTTTTCCTGAACTTTCCGCATTCATCCGACAAGCCGAGGCTTTCACTTATCTCATAATTAGATGTACCGTATTCCTGATTCAGATATATCACATCATCGGTATTTACCGCAAATACTTCCCTTTTCTCAAGACTTATGAGAAGCTCTTTCAGCTCCTCTGTTATGTACTCATCGCTGACACCGTCGATCGCAAACAGGTATACGGGTGATATCCTTAAAATTTCCTTCATGTCGAGGCTGTATTCGGATACCTTCAGGATATCCTTTGATATATTTTCAAACATATCATCTTCCCCCTTTCTTTAACCTTCCGTCTACAAAGTCATACATATACTGCACTGCCGAGAAAGTTTCCACATCCTTGAAGGATTTAGCCTTGAATTTGACAAGGGGATAACCAGACTGCGGATATACGGAAAAATCCTTGACATTTGTTATATACGGTCTTACACCTGTTCTTAATACAAGTGCCTGACTGTCCGTCCAGCCTATTTTCAGGCTTTGAAGCTGTGTTATGTTGAGAAGCGGTATCTCACCTCTGCCTGTTGTATAGACGCTTCCGCAAAGGCTCGATATTTCCTCAAGCAGTCCTATCTCCCTGCACGCAAGGAATATCCAATTTCGGCAGTTCGACTTTATCGTTTCGGCATCCCCTCCATACATTGAGACAAGCTGCTGTTTGCTCTGAACTATCAGGATAAATCTGATATTTCTGCTTCTTGCAGCCGATATCATTGCAGGCATATCGGATATTTTGGGGAAATTTGAAAATTCATCAAGCACAAAATTCATTCTTATTTTTATCTGACCATCCTGATTTTTATGTGCATTGCTTATCAGACATTCATAGCACTGCTTGATGAATACGCTGACAAGAAAATGAAAGGTCGTCTTTTCATCGGGGATTATGATATAGACCGCTGTCTTTTTATCTCCGAGCTTTCTTATATCTATGTCAGATGCTGCAAGCATTGACATTATCCTGTCATTGAAAAGGAACATACTCATCATTCCGTCAAATACACTGACTATGCTTGCAAAGGTTCTCTCTGTATTTCTCAATGAATAAAGCGTTCCCAATTTATATCTTATAACACTGTTTTCGGCAAAGGTATTGTACAGATCCCAGAATACCTCCTGTTCACCGCCCTTTCCGCTGACATCCATGTACATTCTCAATCTCTGTACACTTTTCAGGTTGACCTTGTTGAGATTATCCTCACATTCAAACAATATCAGCACCAATCCTACAAACATATCCACTGCCTGATTTTCCCAGTAGACATCCTTATCACTATGTACAGGGGCTTTAAGCTGTATTGCGAAGTCCGTCACCATCTCAACAGCCTTGTCCTTTGAACCGTTCCTGTAATATTTATACGGTATCTCAAGCGGATTCCATCTTATACTGTACTGTGTGTCCCTGAAATTAAGAACCTGTATGTCATAGCCCTGTTTTGCAAGGAATCCGGATGTATACTTATATATTTCGCCCTTCGGATCGGTTATTATCATGGATTCTCCCGAAGCACCTATTGAATAGACTGACGGTATACAAAAATTCCTTGTCTTTTTAGTGCCTGTATTTCCGAATATCAGGGTATGACTGTCGGCTGTGTCCGTGTATACTTCACCGTTTTGATTGTAAAGCGGTACTCCCGAAACAGATGTAAGCTCTCCCATCTTTTCCCTGTGCAAGCCATGTAAAAATTCCTCTCGTGTTGCAAACCTGTTTTCTTCCATAGAGTGTTTTATCATATCTGTTCACTTTCCTTTCTCATCAAAACCCTGTATTTTTCTCTCAACCATTCCAAAAAATCCAATGACTCGCCACCGTCATATCTTTTCTTCATTTGCATTATGTCCTCATAAAAGTTTCTCTTTTTAGCATTTTCACGGTCGGTTTCATCATATTCCTCGTCAATTTCATACGGATCATCAAACAACCAGTCATACTCATCCACAGCATCATCTTCATCATATTCCACCGAAGATTTATCGGGAAAATCACCTTCTTCCGCTTCACCACACTCAATAAGCATATTTTTATATCTCTTTTTTTTCATCAACAATTCATATCTGTCATCATCACTGCTCTTTTCTTTCTGACGAAACATTTCTCTATACAGCCTTTTTCTTTTTTCTTCTTCATAATCTCCATATTCTTCAAGGTCACGTTCCTTCTCCAATTCATCTATAGACATTTTATAGTATTTCATGAAATTTCGCCGGAACTTTGACCTCTTTGCCCTGCCGCCATTGCCGTTTGAAGCCTTTTCCTCTTTCAGCAGCTTTTTGAATTTGTCGAGCTTATCCTTTTGTATTTTGTTTCCGTCATCTCTTTTCGGAAAAATATAGTTCCTTAACAAGAAATTGATCAGCGTATATGTTTCGGACAATATCCCCGACTGTTCCGATAATGTCCTTTTGGAATTATAAGTCCATTTCAATGACATATCCATGTTTTTCTTCAATATGTCCATTACTTCCTTATCAACCCTGTCCCTGTCAGCCTCAAAATGATCCAATATAATGACGACCTGACGTGCAGCCTGTCTGAATGTTTTTTCCCTTTTGGTCATATACTTTTCCCTCCCTTTTGTGTGATCCTATAATATTATAGCCCTCGTCTGACCTTTTTTCAATAAACCGTCAGTTTAAAAAAGAATCGAAATAAAATTCCGATTCTTCTATATCACAATATTTTCACCATGCGGATATGTTCACAGTACTCATCATAATAGACATCACCTTCAGTCTTATAGCCAAGTGTCTCATAAAAGCCCTTTACCCGAAGCTGTGCCGAAAGTGATACCTTTTCCGCACCGCATTTTTTTATATATTCTTCTGTCTCGGATACGATCATAAAGCCTATGCCTCTGCCACGCATTTCGGGGATGACTGCTATCCTGCCTATATGCCAGTGCTTCGGATCATCTTCATCACAATATGCACGGCAGCAGCCTATCGCCTTTTCTCCTTCATACATGACATAATGCCTTGCCCTGTCATCAGTTTCATCAAATTCGGCTGTAAATTTCTGCTCGTCTATGAACACACTCTGCCGTATCCTCTTTTCATCTTCACTTATTTTTATGCTTTCTCTCAACTCAAAGCTCATAATTATTCTCCAAACGCATTTTCTATATGCTCTATCTCAAATTCATTTCCCATGTAAGTCACTTCAATAACATCAAATCTCGGCTGTAATTCAGTGGGATTTTCGGATAAATATATCTTTGCTGTGGTTATTATACGTTTTTGCTTGCGAAAATCAACAAATTCCGATGGTGTTGCAAGAGAACCTGTTTTTCTCGTCTTTACCTCCGCAAAAACTATATATTCCCCGTTTTTGGCTATGATATCTATCTCACCGTATCTTGAATGATAATTGCTGCTGACAAATTCATAGCCTTTTTGGAGAAGAAACTCCAATGCTCTTTCTTCTCCAACATCACCGATATGCTTCCTGTCATTCATCATTATCTTCTCCAAGGAGCTTTTTGAGAAATGACGGTCGGTGTATTTCGCAGATACCGTATTCAAGAATTTTATCACGGTGTAATTTTGTTCCATAGCCCTTGTGCTTTTCAAAGCCGTATTCGGGATATTTTTCAGCCATTTCATTCATAAGTCTGTCACGGCTGACCTTTGCGAGGATAGATGCCGCCGCAATGCTGTGTGAAAGTGCATCTCCCTTTACTATCGCTGTACAGTCTATGCCTTCAATATCAGGCTCTTTATTGCCGTCTACAAGTATCATATCAGGCTTTTCGCTCAATCCCTCGACAGCCCTTTTCATTGCAAGCATTGCAGCATTGAGTATGTTCATCTTCTCTATCTCCTCAACGCTCGCATAGGCTATACTGTAACACAAGGCTTTTTCCTTTATCATATCAAAAAGCTTTTCCCTTTTCTTTTCGGAGAGCTTTTTGGAATCATCAACTTCATCTATAAAAACGCCCTCGGGAAATATCACGGCCGCCGCACATACAGGTCCTGCAAGAGGTCCTCTGCCTGCCTCGTCTACTCCGCATATCATTTTGAAGCCCTGTGACATATAACCCTTTTCATATGCAAGCATATCTACACTTTTTTCTTTAGATTTTGACATCCCCACATTCCTCCGCTTTATCAAGAGTTATTTTTCCGAGTGTGGCACTTCTGAATTCATCAAGCACTGTAAGTGCTGCCCTTTCAGTATTTATTTCTCCGCCCGATATCAGCATTCCTCTTTTTTTACCGACAAGCTCAAGTATCTCATAGCCTTCGGAAGCTGATATATCATCAGCATTCAGCTTATATCTTGCACAAAGCTGTTCAATGTTATTATCCCTCAAAGTTTCGAGAAGTCTGCCCGCAAGGTGTTCCGTGTCAAGTATTTCATCCTTTATTGAGCCGATGTAAGCCAATTTTTCTCCGACCAGCCTGTCATCAAACCGATGCCACAATACTCCCGGAGTATCGAGCAGATCAAAGCCCTTTCCTATCGTGAACCATTGATTGCCTCTTGTAACACCAGGTCTGTCCTCGACTTTTGCACGATTCTGCTTTGACATTCTGTTTATAAACGATGATTTTCCTACATTAGGTATCCCAACTACCATTACCTTGATAGTTCTTCCTGTCATGCCCTTTTCTTCCCATGACCTTATCTTATCGGCAAGAAGCTCCTTGACTGTCGGGATGAACATATTCAGTCCCTTGCCTGTTTTGCAGTCAAGTGCCACTGCGGGTACTCCTTTTTCCCTGAACAGATTTATCCATTTTTTTGTTTCATTCCGATCTGCCATATCGCACTTATTCAGAACGACCATTCTCGGCTTATTGTTTATTATACTGTTCAGATCAGGGTTACAGCTTGAATACGGAACTCTTGCGTCAAGTATAACGGCAACCGCATCTATCAGCTTAAGCTGTGACTCAATTTTTCTTTTGGTTTTGGTCATGTGACCCGGATACCATTGTATCGACTTCAGTTCTTCCATATCCTTACACTTCCTTCACTTATTTCATATTATAGTATACTGTACCGAATTTGTCAAACGGCATTATTCTCCATTCAGCCTTGCCTATTATATTATTCACAGGTATGATTCCTATCTCCTTGCTGCGGCTGTCAAGAGAGCCTTCTCTGTTGTCGCCCATGACAAACACATATCCTTCGGGGATTATATGATCATATTCTTCGAGGGATATCGAATTTGAAAGCTGTCGTGTCTTTCCCTTTATATAATTTTCCTCCAATATAACACCGTCAACTGTCACTTCACCTGTATTATAATCTATATCAAGTCTTTGACCGCCCAATGCTATGACTCTTTTGATTATGGGATCGCTGTAATTATTTCCGTGACTTATCACAACTATATCTCCGTTCTGTGGAGTATACATAAAGCTGCTCACCAGGAGCCTGTCACCGTTTTGAAGTGTATCTGTCATAGAGCTTCCGCTCACTGTCACGTGTCTTACAAAGAATGTCAGCACGAGCATCACTATGACTATTGATACAAACACCGCTCCTGCCCATTCAAAAAGCAGTTCGGATACAGTCAGATTCTTATCCTTTTCCTCGGTAGTGATCACTGAATTATGTATAACAACTTTATTCTTATCTTTTTCTTCCATATCAAAAACATCCTTTCATAGTATCATTTCACTGACGGATTTTCCTATCATATTGAACGGATACACTATACATTCCGCCCTGCCTATTATATGGCTGTCTTCTATTATCTCACCGACACGAAGATAGCCGTATTCGGGTATGACATCTCTCATTACAAGGACACAGTTCTCGGGAACTTTTTTATCTTTTATCACTTCACCGAGTTCATCGAGTGAAAAGAAGCCCTGTTTTTTATATACAAGACAATCGACCAGACTGCTTTTTCCCGTTCCGAGAGTTATTTCATCACCTGCAAAAGCCGCTATTTCAGCGACAAAATTGCTTTTGCCCGAAAAGGCCGCCACTTCATCACCGATATCAAGTGAACGGTCGAGCTGTGACACTATCACGCTGATATTTACCGTGCTACCGCTTTCTTTTGTGACCTTGAACGACACCACTCTGAACAGTACACCGAACATAAATACAAACAGAAACATTATCCATATAATTATATATAGCCACTGAAATGAACTTTTCAGCAATATTTTGTTGTCATTCTTATTTTGGTTTTTCCTGCTCATGTCATCCTGCCGCTTCCTTTCCAAAATAGTAACAAAAAAGGGACAAAACATGGTCTTGTCCCTCTTTCTTTACAAAGATGATTATCTGATCTGTTCCTTGACCTTGG
>CACXGJ010000107.1 GCA_902767125.1 uncultured Ruminococcus sp.
CATGATTTTTCAAAGGCATATCAGGGTTCGATATGCCCTTGCTGTGGGAAAAAGACAATAAATATATGCCGTGGTATCGAAGTCGGAAATATATTCCAACTTGGTAAGAAATACACCGAAACAATGGAAATGCAATATATCGACAAAGACGGAGTATTGCAGAATCCCATAATGGGCTGTTACGGGATAGGCGTTGGAAGACTTGCAGCTTCTGTTTGTGAAGCACGTCATGATGAAAACGGTCCTATATGGCCTATGTCAATAGCACCCTGGCAGGTACATATATGTGCTATCCGCCCCGATAATGAAGCGGTAGCAAAGATATCCAACGACCTCTACGAAGCATTGCAGGATAAAAAGGTTGAAGTTATATTCGATGACAGAAAAGTAAGTGCAGGCGTAATGTTCGCTGACGCTGACCTTTTGGGAGTTCCTGTAAGAGTCATTGTAAGTCCCAAGACTATTGCAAGAAACGCTGTTGAAGTATCCTTCCGTGACAAATCCTACAAGGCTGATATCAGCATTGAGAATGCGGCTGATGAAATACAGAAAATAGTTGCACAACAACTTGCAAAATTTGATATATAAAAAAATAACCAAAGACTGTCGGTGAGATAATTTGTCGGCAGTCTTGATTTTTAGTGAAAGGAAAATCCTATGATAAAAGTAATGTTCGTATGTCATGGCAATATATGCCGCAGTCCAATGGCGGAATTTGTTATGAAAGATATAGTCAAAAATGCAGGAATGGAAAATGAATTTCTCATAGAATCCTGTGCGACCTCAAGAGAAGAAATCGGCAATCCTGTATATCCGCCTGTCAGAAAAATACTTGCAGAACATGGTATTAGCTGTGACGGAAAGTATGCCCGTCAGATGACGCTTGACGATTATAAGAATTATGATTATATAATAGCTATGGACTATAATAATTTAAGGAATATCGACAGAATAATCGGCAGTGATACGGAAAACAAGGTGCATTTACTTTTGGACTATACAGGCAAAGGCGGCAGCGTTTCGGATCCTTGGTATACTCGCAATTTTCAGGCAGCATGGGATGATATCACAAGAGGCTGTCAGGCATTTTTTGAGTATCTGACGGAGCAATAAAAAAACAGTCAGCGGAATTTTTTTTAATTCCGCTGATTTTTTTGTTACAGGTATTGACAAATATATCACCATTATGTTATTATGTATTTGTCCAATGGACAATACACAAAATTTTGAAAGGAATGATTGCAGTATGTTTGACGGTAAGCCATTAGTAAAAGCAAGGAAGGATATGGGGTACACATTGCGTGAATTATCCGACACACTTAAAAATCATTACGGTGAGGATTTCTATATTTCGCCTAAAACTATCAACAATTGGGAGCTAAACCCAAATGCGAAGCCTAAATATGATTCACTCAAAAAATTGTGTGATTTCTTGAATGTGAATATTTCAATACTTTTCACTGATCCTCCAAAAACCAATGTAGATAGCGATATTCTTGAAATCATCAAAAGGGTAATTGAACTGTATCAGGCAAACGATCCACGTATCAACGAAGTGAAAAATATTGTACTTTAAAACCAAAAAGCAGTCAGTGGAATTTTTTACAAACTCCTCTGACTGCTTTTTATGTGTATGTTTATTGATGAAATAAAATCATTGATGATCAAACAGCGGTGTCGAGAAATATCTTTCCGCTGTATCGGGAAGTATTGTTACAACTGTCTTTCCCTTGCCTAATTTCTCGGCTAATTTTATTGCTGCCGCAACATTCGTTCCGCTTGATATGCCGCACATTATGCCTTCAAGTTCAGCAAGCTGTTTAGCCGTATTTATAGCATCTTCATCAGTCACTATATGGATATGGTCATATATATTTCTGTTGAGGATGGACGGGATTATTCCGTCACCTATGCCCATCTGAAGATGTGTTCCCACTGTACCGCCTGCAAGAATTGCAGCATGTTCAGGCTCTACTGCCCATATTTCAATATCGGGATACTGCTTCTTGAGAGTTTCGCCAATTCCCGTTATAGTTCCGCCTGTGCCTATGCCCGAACAAAATCCGTCTATTTTCCCTGCTGTCTGTTCAAGTATCTCCAATGCCGTGAAATATTTGTGTGCATAGGTATTGTTTTCATTTTCAAACTGCTGCGGTACAAAGACCCTGGAGTCTTTTTCAGCCATTTCCAATGCCGTATCAAGACATTTCTGTATACACTTGCCTATATCTCCGTCATCGTGTATCAGAATGACTTTTGCTCCGTAATGCTCGACTAATTTTCTTCTTTCCTCGCTCACCGAATCGGGCATTATTATTATCGTTTTGTATCCTCTGACAGCTCCGACCAATGCAAGTCCTATCCCCTGATTACCGCTTGTCGGCTCGACTATCACGGTATCAGGCTTTATCTTGCCCTCTTTTTCAGCATTCACTATCATATTATAAGCTGTTCTTGTCTTGATAGAACCGCCTACATTAAGTCCCTCAAATTTCACAAGTATCTCCGCACTGTCAGGCTTGACCATCTTATTCAGTCTTATCATGGGTGTATGTCCCATTGCTTCCAAAATATTATTATATATCATTCCAATATCCCCCAACCAAAATAATACAGCTAATTATATCACATCTTATCATATCAAGTCAATTTAAAATAAAATTTATTGAAATAAAGCGTCAAACGTGATATAATCAATCTATCATAAAGCTTCTTTCATCAGGCTTTACGGGGATAGTCCGACAGTCCATATTCTCTATTCTTATATAGCTGCCCCTCTCTATTGCCAATATAACTTTATCTATCTGTGATTCAGTTCCTTGTATCTCCATCGTTACAGTATCATCATAGTTATTTTTAACCCAACCCGTTGCACCCACTGCATTTGCTGCATGATATGCACGGTAGCGGAATCCTACTCCCTGTACCCAGCCGTAAAATACTATCCTTTTTCTTATTACTTCCATAATTCTTTGCTCCATTTCATATAATCTTTTTTTATCATATCATAGAGGTGATATTTATGCAACTGCAAGACACGTGTGTAAAAAATATTTTGCTGTGCCTGAATGAAAGTCTTAAAAAACAAAAATCCGTTACATTCAATGATGTTATGTCTGCTCCGCAATGCAAAAAATATTCCGTGAGTGACATCGGAAAGGCTCTGGAGCTGCTACGAAGAAACGGCTATGTTAAGGCAAATTCCCGTTTCGGATGCAGTGAATTATTGGAATTTACAGCCACTGCCATTACAGAAAAAGGACAGGAATATATCAAAAGCATCTGATACGACAAAAAAACAGGTCTGTTATTTTTTGATAACAGACCTGCTTTTTTATTATTCAGATCTCAACCGAAACATCATTTTTTCTGAACCAGTAATCAAGCTGTATTATATATGCAAGTATTTGAGGTGCTTTCATCAGTTGCCCATACCATGGTGATGATATTTTATCAGGATAATCTATTATTGCCTGTACTCCGTCTTTGTCGAGAATTTCATTTAAAGGAGAGGTCTTATCCGACAATATTTCTTTCACCCTGTCTGCACACAGTTTAAAATACAAAGGATTATGCGTTTTGGGATAAGGACTTTTCTTTCTGTCAATGATACTGTCGGGAAGATATCCCCTGAAAGCCTCACGCACAATTCCCTTTTCTCTGCCGTTGAGTGCTTTTATATTCCAGGGAAGATTATAAGCATATTCCGCTATCCTGTAATCACAGAAAGGCACTCTCACTTCAAGACCGTTATACATACTCATACGATCCTTCCTGTCCAAAAGTGTCTGCATGAACCAATAAAAGTTCAATGAAAACATCTCTCTCATCCTTGAATCAAGTTCTGAATCCGACGGCAATTTATCAGTATTTTTACAGGTATCAAGGTACCTTTCACGAACATATTCTTCACCCCTCGGCAAAAATCCTTTCTTTAATACAGACCGTCTTATATCCAATAACCTCGACCACGGGAAACAATCTTCAAACAGTATCTCCTTATTATGATACCATGGGTATCCTCCGAATAATTCATCTGCACATTCCCCCGAAAGTCCGACTGTGAAATCCTCCTTTATTTTTCCGCAGAATAACAGCAATGAACTGTCAACATCCACCATCCCCGGAAAATCCCTTGCATCAACCGCATTTTCAAGTGCATAAAACAAATCTGTATTATCTATCACCACATTATGATGATTTGACGAAATTGCATCGACCATTATACCAATAAATTCACTGTCGGGAGTCGGCTGAAACAGGCTTTTCTGAAAATACTTTGCATTATCCACATAATCCACCGAATAAGTATCTACCGGATTCAAATTATTTCTCTTATTGTATTCCGATGCTATATATGAGATTATGCTTGAATCAAGACCGCCCGACAAAAAACAGCACAACGGTACATCAGATACCAACTGCCTTTCAACAGAATCTGTCAAAAGCTCCCTGACTTCGCTCATACTCTCTTTAATGTCAGAAGTATGTTCTCTTGCTTTCAGGGTAAAGTATCTCTTTCGGAAAACTCTTTTTCCGTCATACATTGCATATTCTCCGGGTAAAAGCTCCTTTACATTCCTATAAATACCTTGTCCGAGAGTTCTTCCGGGTGACACGAAGAATAATTCCATCAATCCCTGTTCATCTATAACAGGCTTTACAATGGGATTTGCCAAAAGTGCCTTTATTTCCGAGCCGAATAACAAACCATTGTCATATTCATAGAAAAACAACGGTTTCACGCCTATCCTGTCACGGGCAAGAAAAAGTGTTCTTTTTTCCTCGTCATAAACGGC
>CACXGJ010000108.1 GCA_902767125.1 uncultured Ruminococcus sp.
ATATTGAGGCTGCTGATCATAGGTGTTATTATATTGAGGCTGCTGATCATAGGTGTTATTATATTGAGGCTGACCGTAATTATTTTGATACGGCTGCTGATAGGTAGGCTGTTGATTATAATTATTCTGATACGGCTGCTGATATGGCTGTTGTTGATTGTAATTATTCTGATATTGCTGCTGATATGGCTGTTGTTGATTGTAATTATTCTGATACGGCTGCTGATACTGTTGCTGACCATAATCATTCTGATATTGCTGCTGATAGGGCTGTTGATTATAATCGTTCTGATATGGCTGCTGATACTGTTGCTGACCGTAATTATTTTGATAAGGCTGTTCATACTGATCGAACTGTTGCTGCTGACCGTAATCCGAATAGAACTCATCATTACCACAGGTATCACAATATTCCGCATCATCGGGAACGGCTGATTTACAAACAGGGCAAATCTTCATAAAATATTCCTCCTCTTATTTAGAAAAATATCACAAAAGCATTTTTAGTTACTGACATAATTATATTATATTTTTCAGTATATTGTCAATAATAAATGACCGAAAAATAAAAAAAAGCAATCAAAATAACGATTGCTCTTTTTGTATTATCTCCATCTACCGAGAAATTTTTTAGGCTTATGCGTTACGGGATCATCAAAGTAATTATTATTGAAAATATCATAGGTATTTTTGATCAGCCAGTCTTTATATTGAGAGCCGAGTTTCTTTTCCACCGATTTATAAGCTTTCAATGTATCGGGCGGTCTTTTTGCGATTGAATGGGCATCACTGCTTATGATGTGAGCAAGCTCCCAATCTATGTACCGCAAGGGACTGACACCCTTTATATTGATGTTCTCAATGACTGCTGCTGCATTCACTTGAGCTATACAGCCCATTGAAACAAGATCATACAGCTTTACCGGATCATCGGTAAAAAAGTCATATCTTTCAACATGAGCCAAGACAGGAATATATCCCCTTTCAAGAATACTCTGCATTGTACGGGTAATGCCGTAAGGTCTGTTGTTTGTAGGAAATTCTATGAGCAGATATCTTGTATTTTCAAAAGCGAGCTTGGAAATATCCATCTCAATTATACGCATAGAAAAATATATTTCACAGCCGAGCTTTGTTTCTATTCCGAGTTCATTGAAGCCTTCAGCAGCCATGAGTCTCTGATAGCTGTCCTGACGGGCAGCAATGAAATGCTCAAGGTTTTGTCTTTCGGGATTGAAATGAGGAGTAAATACTATTTTCCTGATACCCTGATTTTTCTCCTCCTTGAGCAGATCCATCGAATCTGATACTGTTTTTGCTCCGTCATCAATCCCCGGAAGTATATGGCAGTGCATATCTATCATAAATAATCACTTATTCCTCATCATCTTTTTCTTTGGATTTTGATTTTCTTTCATTTCCGTATCCGTAATAGCCGCCATAATAATAGTAATAATTATAAGATGAATATTTGGAATATGAACCTGCCGACTTTTCGCTGTATATGCTGTAGATAGCACCAAGTATCCTGACACCTGCCGAGTCAAGATTATTTTTAGCCTTGAGTACAAGACCTTTTTCTGTTGAGTTGTGCTTTACAACGAGCAAAGCTCCGTTCATATATTTTCCGAGAGCCGCCGCATCGGTCACAAGAAGTACAGGCGGTGTATCATATATTACATAGTCATACATTTCTTCAAGCTGGTCAATAAGCATCTTCATCTTGTTGCTCGCAAGAAGCTCGGACGGATTCGGAGGTGTCGAGCCTGAAAGAAGTATATCCATACTTGTACCGTTGACATTTTTTATAACCTTCTTCAGTTCGACCTCGCCCTTAAGGACATTTGTAAGACCTTCATCATTTCTGTTTGCCTTCAAAAATCTGTGTACACTGGGGCGACGCAGGTCACATTCAACAAGACATACCTTCTTTTCATATCCTGCAAGGGTAAGTGCAAGATTGACGGAAACATTTGTTTTACCCTCGTTTGCAAGAGTTGATGTTACCATTATCTTTTTACAGTCCTGTGCAGCGGTTATGAACTCAAGGTTCGTGCAGAGCATCTTATATGCCTCGACATAAGTAAACGGTGCATTTTCGTCAGCAACACTAAAAAGCTGTTTTGTAGTCGGTTTTCTGTGTTTTCTATTCTTTTTCATGACTTGTTGAACTCCTTTCCGTCAACTTCGGGAATGATACCGATAAGAGGAACATTGAGTGTATTGAGTATATCATCCTCTGTCTTGAAGGTATTATTGAGCAATTCCTTGAGGAATATTATCAAAAGCACGAGTACCAGACCTGCCAATGCACCTATCATAGCATTTCTTTTGAGATTAGGGCTTACAGGCTTGCCCGAATTGGAGATGGTTGAAGCACTTATGACCTTTACGGAACCTGCCTCGACCTTGTCGATAATTATCGGCGGAGCGACCTCAACCAATTTTTCGATAACCTTTTGGGCAAATTCAGCATTTCGGTGTGTCATGGAAATTTTAATGACTTGAGTTGAGTTGACGGAAGAAACGCTTATTTTTGAATTAAGCTGCTCATAGGTCATATTCAGCTGCAGTTCATCTATCACCTGTGTAAGAACAGTATCTGACTTTATAATTATCGAATACAGCTCTGCAAGTCCCTGTGCAGCATTTATTTCGGTAGCGTTGACAGTCGTTTTATCGTTTGCCTTATTGTTTACGATAAGCATCGCACTTGCGGAATATTGCTTCGGAATGAAGAAAGCCGAATAAAAATATGCTCCTATCCCGAATATTACAGTAACGATTATGATAAGTATCAAATTTTTTCTTAAGACTCCCCAGATAACTCGAAGATCAATTTCTCTTTCAGCCTGCTGTTGCTGTTCAATTTTTTCTTCCATCACTGCTCTCCCATTTCATAAAATTTTTATACAGTTATTCTATAAAATTATAATCATTATATCCGTGTATGTCAATATCAACCGTCAATTTTTAACTTTTTTACTAAAACTCAAAGTATTTAAAAAACAAAAATATGCTATTATTTACCACATACATGAATGATATGGAAAAAATTTCTTGCCTTCCGATAAAAAATATATAGGTTTTGTGATTGACAAATATCCGCATCAGTAGTATAATAACTTTAGTTTAAATTTCGGTTTAGGCTTGCTTTATCATTTTTTAAGAAAGGAAATGTATATGAAAAATGCTGTTAAAGTTCTTTCAGTAGGCTTGCTTTCAGCCGCAGTTGCAGTTTCAGCCTCAATGACTGCTTTTGCTGCAGGCATAAATGCCGCTGAACAAAGAATACTTGATGAACTCAAAACTACCGCAACAATGAAAGGTATGGCTAAAACCTTGCCCACAGGCTATATCAATCAGGCTGAAAACTATCTCAATACTGTAGAAGTGACAGATGCACAGGCAACCGAGATCATCAACAAGATCGAAGACACAAAGAAATTCCTTACAGATACAGGAGCAGTAAACTTTGAGGATCTGACCGATGAACAGGAAGCAGATTTTATCGAAAGATGTAAGGATATAGTTGCAGTGATTGGTCTTAAACTGTCCTATGAGAAGTCTTCAAGAACTGTTACCATTGTTGATGCAAACGGTAAGACTGTATTCACGGCTTCAAATGTCGGTGCAAACGTCAATAAGAACAACGACAAAAATAAGGATACCAATCCGGGTGGCAACACCAATCCCGGCGGCAACACTAATCCGGGCGGTAATACCAATCCCGGCGGTGTCATTGATGACAACCCCATAAAAAGAACAGGCTTTGACTTTAACATTCCGGGTGTTATGTCAGTCGCAGGTGCCGGTATACTCCTCGTTTCAGCAGCAGGCGTTTACCTCATAAGCACAAAGAAAAAGTCTGTTGTTCGTGCAGATGCCTAAACACAGACACGGACATTCTCACCACCAAAAATCCTTACATGGGAAGAATTTTATTATTCTTCCCATTGTTTTTTGTATAGTCATCTATCTTCTTATCTGGGCTTTGATAATGCCGTCTGCATCATCATATATCTCTATGGCATCCATGTTTTTCTCGGACAGGGAAGCCAAGCTCATCCCTGAACACAACAATATATTTGTTCCTGTCGAGGACAGCTCGGCTTCCGCAACAGAGGATGCTCCGAAAAAGCCTGATACTGTAAGTATTTCCAGCTTTACATTCCCCTCCTATGAGGATCAGTTCGGTGAACTGATAATAGATGACTGTCAGATAAAAGCAGACCTGTTTTTCGGTGACAGCTGGTATGTCCTCGGAAACGGCGTAGGGATATATAATGGCAG
>CACXGJ010000109.1 GCA_902767125.1 uncultured Ruminococcus sp.
AAGGGCTTTCACTCCGTCGGGATTATGGCTTCCGTCAAGCATTATGACAGGATTTTTCCCTAAAATTTCAAGCCTTGCAGGGAAAAATACACTTTCAAAACCCTCTTTAAGAGCCTTCTCGGAAATATCCAAACCTCTCTCCCTCAATGCCTTTACCGCACAAAAAGCCGTAAGTGCATTTTTTATCTGATGCTTTCCGATAAACGGTATTTTCAGTGAAGCTCCGTCAACGGCAAATTCCGAGCCATATAAATCCGATTTTATGACATCAGCATTTTTATCAGCAATATAAAGTTTATTGTTTCTTTCGGAAACTGTTTTCTTTATAACTTCGATAACTCCGTCTTTCTGGTCACCGTATGCAACGGTCATTCCATTCGGCTTTATTATACCGCATTTCTCAAAAGCTATCTTTTCATAGGTATCTCCCAAAATTGCCGTATGGTCAAGGGATATTGATGTAATAACACTTGCAAGCGGTGTATCTATTATATTTGTAGCGTCAAATCTTCCTCCCAAGCCTGTTTCAAGCACGACAACATCACAATTTTCTTCAGCATACCAATACATTGCTATCGCAAAGACAAACTCAAATTCCGTGATAATTTTATCTTCTCTTTTCATCTGTTCGACAATCGGAAACAGCTTCTCAACAATTTCACAAAGTTCGTCTTCAGGTATCATATCTCCGTTTATCTGAAATCTCTCTCTAAACTCTAACACATACGGCGATATGAACAGTCCCGTTTTATATCCTGCACATTTAAGTGTATTGGCAATCAATACACAGGTCGAGCCTTTGCCGTTGGTACCTGCAATATGCACGAATTTTAATTTCCTGTCCGGTGAGCCTATCCGCTTCATAAGCTCCCCCACCCTTTCAAGACCGGGCTTACTTCCGAATACAAGCAAGCTGTCTATTTTTTCAACTGCCTCTTTATATGTCATTATATCATCTCCGTTTCATAGTCCTTGTCTATTATAATATCATACTTCATGATTTTCAATATTGAATTTATGGCAATTTAGTGTTATAATCATTCGTAAAATATTTTTCTTGAAAAGGAATTTTTTTGAAATGAAAACACCTGTCTATTCACAGCTCTTAAAGCACAAAACACTTGACTATTCCCCGTTCCATACACCCGGGCATAAAAATAATTTTTTCCCGAAAGACCTTATTGAATTGGACTTCACGGAATTGCCCGACACCGATGCACTCTATGAAGCCGAGGGGATAATCCTCGAAACAGAAAAAAATTTAGCGAAATTGTTTTCGGCTAAACGCTCGGTCATATCATCAGGCGGATGTACACTTGCAATCCAGACTATGTTAAGGCTCGCATCTCAAAAGGGAAATAAAATATTATTTGCACGGAATATCCATCGAAGTGCCGTCAATGCCTGTGCATTGCTCGGAATCATCCCAAAATGGATAATGCCAAAATCGGAAAACGGTCTTTTCACGGGAAGAATCTCTGCCGAAGATGTCGAAAGAGAATTTCTGAATGACAGCGAAATATCCGCACTCTATGTAACATCACCCGATTATTACGGTGAGCTGACGGATATCAAGGCACTTTCCAAGATATGCCGAAAATATGACAGGCTGCTCCTCGTTGACAATGCACACGGTTCACATTTAGCTTTCCTCAAAGAAAATCAGCACCCTATACATTTGGGTGCTGACATGAGTGCCTGTTCGCTTCATAAGACTCTGCCTGTTCTGACAGGCGGTGCTGTGCTGAATATAGGTAATCCCAAATTTTCCGAAAATGCTAAAAATGCCATGTCATTGTTCGGTTCAACAAGTCCGTCATATCCGATAATGGCGAGTATTGATATATGCTGTGATTATATGCTCAACGGAAACGGAATCTCCGAGTACAGAAAATCAGAAGAAAGAATTGCAAATATTAAAATGCTTGCCAAGGATAATGGCATTATACAGCCAAACGGCTCATGCGATCCTGTCAGAATCTGTATCAATACAAACGGAATAAAAAATCAGATTGACTTTTTCCATTCCTATAAGATTGAGCCTGAATTTTGTGATGGACAAAATGCTGTTTTCATCTGCACCCCGTTCAATACGGAAAAAGATTTTCAGCGTCTTGAAACGGCAATTTCCGATATAAAAGCAATTCCTCAAAACGAACAATATATTTCCTTTGAACTGCCCGAAACAAGACTTACACCCCGTGAGGCAGTTTTAGCAAAAACGGAAAAAATATCTGTTGAAGACTCTCTTGGAAGAATCTCCGCTGAAAGTGCGTGTCCGTGTCCTCCCGGTATACCCGTTATAATGCCCGGTGAGGTCATAAATAAAAACACCGTTTCACAGCTTGAGAAATATAAATTCAAATACATCACGGTAGTGAAATGAGCCTTTTTATCAAATCAGACGGCTCGGAAACATAATTATCCGAATCGGCAGCAGTATTTTCATCAAAGCCTGAAATACTGCTGTTTTTCTTGTCAAACGATCTGTATATGAGGTAAGGCACGGGATCACCCGAAAGCCTTTTAAGGTGTACAGGAACGGCAATATCCGATACTGCCATAAGACCGAAATCCTCGCCCGAGCTTTTCAGTCCTTCAAAAACAGGTCTGACAATATTTTTATCAAAATCCGAGATGACCTTTGTCTTCATCTCAAAGTCACCGCTCAAGGAATATTCATAAGCATTACTGTTATATAAAAAGACAATATCATTTTCTTTCAGTTTTTCGAGGATGATTTCAGAAGCATTCTCTCCGCATGAAGCAGTCTCTGCTTTCATATATCCCGCCATGCCACGAACAAAATCCTTATCAGTCACAACACAGCAGCTTAAACCGAATCTGTCCCTGAAGCTCTCCATATCATACACTGCACTTTCTCCCCATATCCAGACGGAATCCGCACTGTAATTTTTCAGGACATCACAGCTCTTTTTCATGATATTATATATCGGCTGTGCAAAATCTCCCCTCGGAAGATGATAAGCTATACATTCTGACAGAGCCTCTTGCGGAACAGCGAAATCTCCTGCATAAAACTCTCCTTTTTTCCATATCAGGAAGATATTATCATCCTTTCTGACGAATCTGAAAACATTATTATTGAAATTTACACACAGCTCTCTGAAAATATCATCAAGCTCTGCATTTGGTGCGACCTCCGAAAGCATGGTTTTTTCTTCATATATCTCATTGTCAGACAGCTTTACAAAACCGCATCGGAATATGACATCATCCTTTTCGGGAATCAATCCCATACTCGATGAATATAAAACGGCACTTCCCTTGAAATATATCTTCGGATCATATCCCAAAAGAGAAAGAACTGATTTTTCGACAGAATATTTATCGGCAGCTTCAGCCGTTTTGACAAGACCGACCTCGGAATACTTTGCAAGTTCATCAAGACACGCTTTATCGGCACTCGACAGCGGAGTTATATTATTATATTCAGGCATGGTTCTGTCAGCCATCGCACCGCATATCAATACTGCATATTTCATAGGCTTGTTCCTTTCCGAAAAAAATCATTTTTTTGGGGGCATACGTTTTGGAGAATCATCTTTTTTTGAAGATGGATACAGCTTTGATATTTTTACTTTCTTCTTTGAATACAAAAGAAGATAGGCGGTAAAAAATGCCACTATTCCGCAGTCAACTACCAGGATAATAAATATCAGTGCCGTATGACCGCCCGAAAAAAGACTTGTTTCTTCATCATCGGGCTTCAGGACACCCTTATCAACGTATTGCGGAAGACTGCCGACATTTTCAATCTGATAGTTATTTTCCTTTGCATACGACTTCATATAATCACCGCCGTATAATATCATGTTCTTTGAACAACGGTTAAACCCGTTGGCTTCAATATGCTTGGGTTTTTTATTGAATACGACCTGTGAAAGATTCGGGCAGTCGGAAAAGGCAAATGATGATATCACCAAAGAACTGCTGTTAAATTCAACTCGTGTCAGGCTGTAACAGCCGTTGCAGGCAAATTCCTGTATCTCCTTTACAGTTTCGGCAAAGGACAGCATACCCAATTCCATACAGCCGTCAAATGCAAAGGCTTCAATCTTTTCAAGCCCCTTTTTCAGTTCTATACGCTTCATTGAAGTGCATTTCTTGAATGCTTCTTTTTCGATGACCTTTACTCCCTCGGGCAAAACGATATTTTCAATACCCGAACAGCCTTCAAAGCAATTTGCAGGAATTTTGGAGACCTTTGGCGGCAAAGCCACTTCCTTCAGAAGACCGCAGCCCTTAAAGCATTTCTCGCCCAATGAAGTGATATTCTCCGACAACTTGACATTTTCAAGCACATCACAGCCCTCAAATGCAGAATCGCCTATGCTCACAACACTGTTCGGCATAATCACCTGATCCACAGAATCGTTCCTCTCAAAGACACAATCACCTATGATTTTTACTGTATCAGGTATCACTGCCGATCGGGCATTGCCATTGTATTTTATAAGTATACCGTCTCCTGCTGTTACAAAGTCATCCTTCTGAC
>CACXGJ010000110.1 GCA_902767125.1 uncultured Ruminococcus sp.
ACTTATACTTGTTCGGAATGTGGATATACAGCAGACAGAGATTTCAATGCAAGTCTGAATTTGAGAGATTGTTTAACTTATCGAATTGCATAAACAAGCAATGGTGAGTATGTACCGTAGGCTATACGGGAATTTACGCCTGTGGAGTGTCATACAAACGATGGTAGCTTTGACAAAGTCGGATACGATGAATCAGGAATTTTCTCGATATGGGTATATTTGTCCATATTTTGAGTAGCAGAGAATTAAAAATGTCAGAATGTACACATGACTGCAGCTCATGCAGCGAAAACTGTGAGTCAAGGGACTTGACTGAAAGACTAAATCAATTCAGCAATGTAAAAAAGGTCATAGGCGTTGTCAGCGGTAAGGGCGGTGTCGGAAAATCTATAGTCACCTCGCTTTTAGCCGTTATGTTCAACAGAAAGGGCTATGATACGGCTATCCTCGATGCCGATATAACAGGTCCGTCTATCCCAAAAGCCTTCGGTATCACGGAAAAGGCTATGGGTTCCGAACAGGGCATAATTCCTGCGGTGACTGCTTCGGGGATAAAAATAATGTCTGTCAATCTTCTTCTCGAAAACGACACTGATCCCGTAATCTGGAGAGGACCTGTTCTTGCGGGTGCTGTAAAGCAGTTCTGGACAGATGTCGTGTGGGGTGACGTTGACTATATGTTTGTGGATATGCCTCCGGGAACAGGTGATGTTCCGCTGACAGTCTTCCAGTCGATACCTCTTGACGGTATTATCATTGTAACATCTCCTCAAGACCTTGTTTCGATGATAGTCGAAAAAGCCGTTAAAATGGCACAGATGATGAACATCCCTATACTCGGTATAGTTGAAAATATGAGTTATTTTGTATGTCCCTACTGCGGCAAAAAGCATTATCCATTCGGTGAGAGCAAGCTCGAAAATATTGCCGGTGAATACGGACTTGAAATTTTGGCACGACTTCCGATAGATCCCGAAAATGCCAAAGCGTGTGATGCAGGAAAGGCTGAAAGCATCATAAATCCCGATGCTGAAAACGCTTCAACAAAACTCGAAAATATAATAGGCAAGCTTTGAGCGAACCGAAGAATCTCCCGTCTGAATGGATGGGGGATTTTTTAGATACAAATGTTTTTATTTGGTTCTTAACGGGAAAAATAAAATCATATAAGCCTGTCAAATTTATTATTGATTTAAGAGACAGATGACTGTATAATCAAATCAAACAAAAGATGAAAGGAAATTCAGATGGCAGAAAATATATTTTTATTGATAAGGGATTACTTCAAAAAAACAGACAAGCTGCTATGGACATTGATATTCACAGCATCTCTGACAGGATGCTGTCTGATAGCGAGTCAGCAAAGGTTTGATACTGTTGATTTCTTAAAGACACAGGTCATCGCTGTCATAATAGGCATCATGTGTGCATTTGTGATATCTCTCATAGATTACAGCACCATTGCAAAATTCTGGTATGTCACGGGCAGTGTCGGTCTTCTGCTTACAATACTTGTATTTTTTATCGGCATACAGATAAACGGTACCGACGATACAGGCTGGATAAGACTCCCCTGGGGAATAACCTTCCAACCGTCAGAGCTTACAAAAATTTGCTTTATACTGACCTTTTCAAAGCATCTGGCATATCTGTCCGAAAAGGACAAGCTCCACAGCTTTTGGGGAGTGCTTACACTTCTCATCCATGCGGCAGTGCCTGTTGTATTGATACACTTTCAGGGGGATGACGGTGCAGCACTTGTATTTGCATTGATGTTCGTCATCATGACCTTTGCTGCTGGTGTACAGATAAGATATTTTATAATTGCGATTATCGCAACAGCCACAGCTTTGCCGTTTGTATGGACTGCCGTTCTCAATTCCGAACAAAAAAATCGTCTTACGGCATTATTCACCTCTGACGACTCCATGTTCCGCACATACGGATGGCAGCAATATCAAGGCAAGGTATCTATAGCTTCAGGCGGTATATTCGGCAAGGGACTTTTTAATGGTCCGAGAGTTGCAAGAGACATCGTTCCCTATCAGGAAAATGACTTTATCTTCACTGTTGCGGGAGAGGAGCTTGGATTTATCGGATGTGCTGCAATACTCATATTATTCTTCATAATACTTTTCAGGCTTCTTAAAAATTCGGCTCTTTGCCGTGATGCCCTCGGAAAAAATATCTGTATAGGATTTTTCGCTCTGATAGGCGTACACGTTCTCATAAATCTGGGCATGGTTTTGGGAATACTTCCCGTCATCGGCATAACTCTGCCATTTTTCAGTTCGGGCGGTACATCGGCAGTATGCTCCTATCTTGGAGTGGGACTTGTACAAAGTGTATATATGCACCCGAAAGCTCAAAAAAGTTTCTCGATAAAATCCCCAAATGCCAAAAATAACAGAATTTTTGTGTAATTGGTACTAAAATTCTATGCTAAAACTGTTGACATAAACAAAGAATTATCTTATTATTTATCCTGTAATGTTTTTTATCATCATAGAGGAGTGTTTATTGATGTCAGCAGATGCCGACAGTTTTAATTTTTTTATCAGCCTTGAGGGGATTCTTACAGCAACGGCTATCGTTGTATTGTGCATTTTCATGAGCTTTTTCTTTTCCCTGCTTGAAAGCTCCGTACGATTATCGGGTGATCTGAAGCACACTGATGAGTATGATCAAAGCAGAATAAAAAAAGCTGTCAGTCTTAAGGAAAATGCCGATAAATACGAGCTTTATGCACAGACAGGCTTTATAATGACAAATGCTTTGTCAGCGATATTTTCCTGCCTTGCATATGTGCCTTATGCAAACGCCCTTTTTAAAGGAGCAGGTCTGATCACAACAGCCTCACGTATATTGGGAACAGCCTTGGTTTTTTTATTGTTGTTTGCAGTATCGCTGACGATGGGAAGGCTTGTTCCGCAAAAGCTGGCTTCGGCTGATCCCGAAAATATCCTCGTCAGACATTCGGCATTGTTTGTTGCGATATCTCTTTTAGTCTCACCCTTCGGGAAATTACTTTCAACCGTTGCAGAGGCTATCGGAAGGCTCTTTGGTCATAGTACACGTACAGACGAAAAATCCAAAACCGAAGAAAAAATATTGATGATGGTCGATAAAGGCGAAGAAAACGGTATCATTGAGGAAAATACAAAAAGCATGATCGAAAATGTTTTTGATTTCGATGACACCTCTGTCAGAGAGATCATGACCCATCGAAAGGATGTTGTAGCCGTAGACGATAACACCAAAATAACCGATCTTACAAAAACGGCTATTGAAAGCGGCTGTTCAAGAATCCCCGTATATCACGGCGATATAGACAATATCACAGGGATAATATATGTAAAGGACCTGCTCAAATTTGTAAGCACGAATGCTCCTTCGGAAACTATCGGAAGCGATATCATAAGAGAAGCTGTATTTGTACCTGAATCAAAGAGATGCAGTGAGATGTTTGAATATATGACCAAAAGAAAAATACAGATCGCCGTAGTCGTTGATGAATTTGGAGGAACAGGCGGCATAATCACTATGGAAGATCTGATAGAATCTATTCTGGGAAATATTCAGGATGAATATGACAACGAGGAAGAAGAAATAAAAAAGGTCAATGAAAACAGCTTCAGGGTTGACGGTGCAACGTCTCTTGATGAAATAGGCGATCTGACAGGAATAGATTTTGACGGTGAGGAGGATGACACCATTGCGGGAGTCATGCTCGACAGACTCGGACAGATACCCAAAAGCGGTGAGCATCCCTCGATAATGATAGAAAATACACGCTTCACTGTTCTTGAAGTGGATAACAGAAGAATATCAAAGATACTTATCGTAAAACAGGATGACTCAAAGGCTTTATCCGAAGACTGAAAAAACTTTTACAAAATATTCGGATAAATGGACTTATCTTTGGGAGTTTTTTGATGCAAAGTGTACTTTACATTTTTATATATTTTGTTGTATGATATATACAAAGGCAGCAAAACTTTTTTGTTTGTATTGGAATGGAGGTTTTCACCATGTCAGAAGAAAAAGTAAAAACAGATGAAGTGAAAAGTGAAAGCGAAAAGGCTTTGGAAAACAACATTGACTCAACGGAAGAACAGGTAGTGTTTGCAAGCGTTGAGCTTAAATCAGGCACATACGTTGATGATGACTACAACGATGAATATGAAAAAGAGGAAGATAACAAAAACAAAAATAAAAAACGCAAATTCCCCGTGATACCTGTAGTGGCTTCCGCTGCAGCATTATGTGTTGCGGCTTCCGCTGCAATAATCATTATGTCCCAAGGCGGAAATAATATCACTCCCCCGACTGACAGCACATCTTTAAACGGACAGTCGGATCCTTCTGGAACAGGAACAATAAAAAAATCATCATCTCAAGAAACCGATGGGAATAACGATCAGCCCATAGTTATAGAGCATCCCATCGAGATAAGCCATATAGATACATCAAGCATAGTCTTCGGTGACAATGTGACGGTAGAGGGCGTTGAGCTTGCGGGCAAGACTCTTGCACAGGCATTTGATGCAATGCAGGATAAACTCAAGTCCCTTCGTGAGCCTATATCAATAAATGTCGACTGCGAGGGCAAGAGCGTTGCACTGACACAGGATGACTTTGAATATGACAGCGATATAGCAAATGTTCTTATGCAGGCATACCATTACAGCAGAAATGAACTGACTTCGCCTACCGTTGTTACAACAAGAAACGGTGATGTGGTAGACTTTAAAGTGACATCGGCACTTAACAAACATTCCGTGAGCGGAGCGGTAAAGAAGGCTGCCGATACATTTGACATACTGCCCGTCAATGCAAGCGTTACAAATTTCGATCCGAAAAAAACAGAAAAATTTACCTATGCTGACGGCAAAAACGGCTTCATGATAGATCAGAAGGAGCTTTCAGACAAGATAGGAGATATCCTCAATCTTACACAAAAGCAAGGCTCAATAAGCATAAAGAAAAATGAAACTCCTTTTGAGATAACCCTGCCTATATTAAAGGCAAATACAAAGCTCATTGCATCAACATATACAACGGCTGCAAATGTATGGGCATCCAACTATAATATGGAGCTTGCAATACAGAGTGCGAGCGGTACAATAGTGAAACCCGGTGAGACTTTCTCCTTCAACAAGATGACAGGCGATACAACAAACGGCTTACTCGGATACATCCCCTCAACAGCTATTGTACGTGGTGAATATGTTCAGTCATACGGCGGCGGTATATGTCAGGCTTCAACAACATTGTATCTGTGTGCATTGAGAGCTGATATGGAGCCTGTTGAACGCTGGGCTCACGCCTATCCCTCGGTCTATGCCGACAGAGGTCTTGATGCAACCGTCGATTACGGCAACCTTGATATGAAATTCAAGAATACAAAGGATTATCCCATATATATAGCAACATATGTATATGATTATGATTATGACGGATTGGATGAGCTTCTTGTGGAAATGTACGGACCTCTTTCGACAGAGTATGATGAAATAATACCTGTCGGCTGGGTAAGCTCTGCGGGCTATGACGGATATTATGCAAAGGGTGCAAAGGTGTACTTCAAGAACGGCAAGGAGATAAAGCGTGTATATACTCCCGGCGGCTCTTATGACTATAAATATGATACTTACAGCTCTGCACTTGCAAGAATACCTGCCGATCCCGAATTTGGTCCCACTAATGTTACGCCTACAATGAAACCGCCTGCCGTATTCTCACCCAACGGCTGTGGCAGCAATGCTCCCGTACCATACGGAAAAGCAGCGGAATATCTTGAAAAGGCAAAGAATGAAAAGACTGAAAAGAAGCCCGAACAGGAGTCGTCAGCCTCAAGCAGCCAACCGTCTGAACAGTCATCTGAAGTGCCTGCCGCTTCAAGTCAGGTATCTGAAACTCCATCGGCTGCACCAAGTCAGGAGCCTCAACCGAGTCCTCAACCAAGCCCTCAACCAGCTCCTCAACCGAGTCCCGAACCAAGCCCGGAGCCGAGTCCTCAACCGAGTCCCGAGCCGAGTCCTGAACCAAGCCCCGAACCAAGTCCCGAGCCGAGTCCTCAATCAAGCCCCGAACCGAGTCCCGAGCCGAGTCCGGAGCCGAGTCCTGAACCAAGCCCCGAACCGAGTTCGGAACCAAGTTCTGAACCGAGTCCTGTTGATGAATCTTCCGAAGCTGAATCGGCTGTATCGGAATAAGTTTCCCGAATAAAAGTCCCTCCGTGATTTTTTGAAATTGCGGAGGGAATAATATTTTAATAGAGGAGGGGGATTTTTATGAAATTTTCAAGAATATTTTTAAGTATATCAATATCATTGATAATGATAACAATGCCATCATGTACAAAGAAAATTTCTTCTCCGAATGAACAGACAATATATTACAGAATCACAGATGAGCCTGTCACGCTTGACCCGCAGATAGCAAATGATGATCCATCAAGACTGGTCATTATGAATATATTTGAAGGGCTTGTGAAATTGGATGATAAAAACAATCCTGTCAGCGGAGCCGCTGACAGTTGGAAAATGAATGATATGGAGTATGTGTTTCATATACGTGAGGATGCCAAATGGAGTGACGGCTCACCCCTGACTGCCGATGATTTTTTATATGGCTTTCAGAGGACTTTCATGCCCTTGACAGGCTCACAGACAGCTCAAACTCTTTTCTGCATAAAAAATTCAGAGAAAATAAAAAAAGGACAGCTTGATATATCCTATCTCGGAGTGTATGCCGAGGATGAGCATACACTTAAAATACAGCTCGATCATCATGATCCGCAGTTTCTTTCACTGCTTGCAACACCTCCTGCCATGCCCTGCAAAAAGGAATTTTTTGAAAGCACCGCCGGACAATACGGTCTTGAATATGACAAGATAATCTCAAACGGTGCCTTCTGTATCGCACGATACGGCTGGGAGCATGAAAAATATATACACCTTTCAAGAAATGATTATTATATCGGCGAAAACAATGTCATCCCAAGGGGAGTAAATATAGATATATCCGACAGCCCCGAAGATGTATGCAGTGCCATCTTGAACAGAGATATAGACTGCTATGCAATGGACATCACCGAACTTGAACAGGCAAAGAAAAATAAACTGAATCTGACAGCATTCAATGATACCGTATGGGGGATTTCCTTCAATATGAAAAACGATATTTTCAAAAGATCGGATATAAGAATTTCCCTTTTGCAGTCACTTGACAGAAATTATATTTTAAAAAATCTGCCCGAGGGCTGTACTGCCTCCGAGGATATAGTCCCCGAAACTGCAAGGACTGACAATGTCACATACCGTTCATTTGTCGGCAGAGGCATGGGGATAGAATTTTCAGAGAATGCAAGGGAGTATTTCAAAAAAGCCGTTGACGCTCTTAATTACCATGATGAAGAATATTATTGGTATTACGACTATGAAGAAACCGAATTTCCCGATATAAATATACTCTGTACAGATGAACCGTCAATACAGCCCGTTGTAAATAATATCATTGAAACATGGAATAAGCTCACAGGCAAATATGCAAATAAAACACCTGTTCCGAGAGATGAGCTGACGGATAAAATTTCATCAGGAGATTATCTCATAGCAATAGCACCTTTAAGACCTGACGGCGAAAGTCCCGCTGATACATTAAAGCTGTTTATGAGTGACAGTGAATACAATACAGCGGGCTTATCGGAAGAAAATTATGATACACTTATTTCCGATATTATCCGACAGCCTGACAATACAAGTATCAACAAAATGATACAAGCAGAAAAATATCTCAATGACAACGGCATATTCTACCCTCTTTATACCGAAAGCCGTTATTATGCTTCAGCAGAAAATGTTTCAGGGATAATATTCCATCCTTACGGGGCAGAGGCGGATTTCTCAATGGCAGAAAAATCCGTAAAATAAAATATTTTTTCAAGATTTTATGACATAAAACTCGGTGTCGGGGATATATATTTTACTTGTGCGAAATTTTTTTGACGGAGGTATATATATGCTCGAACCTGAATTTATGCGAATGAATGCCGACAGAAAGTCAAGGGAGATCATTATCGGAAAATTGCTTTTGGATTACGGATTTTTGTCAAGGGATACTATCGGCGAAAGCAGATGCTCAAGACCAATAGACCTGCTCTGTATCGGAAACAGACAAAAACAGGTATTATTCACAGGTGCATTTCACGGCATGGAATGGATAACATCATTGATATTGCTGAAATTTCTTGATGAGCTGTGCTTTTCCGTAATGACGGGAAAAAATATGTGCGGAGTCGGAGTAGGTGCAATGCTGAATCAAAGGGGACTTGCAGTAGTGCCGTGTATAAATCCCGATGGCGTTGAGATACAGATACACGGTTCCGAAAGTGCAGGAAATTACCGTGAACTCGTAGAAAAGGCAAGCGGAGGCAATACTCTCAAATGGCAGGCAAATGCGGCAGGTGTCGATATAAACCATAATTTTTCTGCCAATTGGGATAAGCTGAAAAGGCTTGAGCTTGAAAATAATATAAAGCTACCTTCACCGACAAGATATGGCGGTGAATTTGCCGAAAGCGAGCCTGAAAGCCGTGCCATAGCATCCTACTGCCGTGCGGGAAATATAACCCATGCACTTGCATTCCACAGTCAGGGAGAGGAAATATACTGGAACTTTGGTGACTATAATGATCCTGAAGCCCTTAAAATGGCAAAGATACTTGCATATTCAAGCGGCTATAAGATAGCACAGCCGACAGGTCTTGCAAGCGGCGGAGGATTTAAAGACTGGTTTGTGGAAAAGTTCCGTAAGCCTGCATTCACCGTTGAGGTGGGACTTGGAGAAAATCCCCTGCCCATAAGCGATTTTGATGATATATACAACAAAGTTCGTGAAATGCTTGTTCTTGCGGTCATAATCTGAAATTTATGTTGATAAAACTGTCAGTTTATGTTAATATATCCTTGAGGAAGTGTTTAAAATGAAATTGAGATACAAAGTTTTATGTATAATAATATTGTCCGTTTCGGTGATGAGTTCATGCTCGGAAAAAAATGCGGAGGCATCCGATAATCCGCAAATATCCCAAAATTCACAGGTGTCATCCGTTTCCGAAATTTCGGAAGCCGCCGAAAGCTCTTACAATGCCGAAAGCAGTGAATCCCAAGACTCACACGAGGAATTTTCGGAAGATGTTCCGAACGTATCCTCCGAGGAAGCTCCTGAAATAACAGAAAGCTCCCCTGAAGAAGAAATCAGTGAAAATGAAATCACTTTAACGGAGGAAAGCAGTGAAAGTGCATATTTCTTTGATGATGAACAACCTGTCGAGGATTATCATACTGCACAGACCTTTACGGATGACGAAGTATTCAATGAACTGTTCAAGGATAATTCCATTGATAAGGAATGCTCCGATAAAATGAAGGATGCCGTTACAGACACCGACATGAGAATGGTAATCGGAGAGTGCATCGACAAGTGGAAGGAACAGTCACAAACCGCTTATGAAAAACTCAAGGAACTCCTTTCGGATAAGCCGAGTGAATTGGAAAGGCTTGAAAATTCTCAAAAAAACTGGGAGAGTGAATTGGAGGACAAAAAACAGGAATGGTATGCTCCCGAAAATTTCACTAAATCAGGTACAATGGGTATATTGAGTGCAGATACAGCTATGATGAATTATTATAAAGGCAGGGCGGCTGTCCTGTATCAGCAGATATTTGTACTGACGGGAAATATGGAGGATATTTGATGAAAAGATTTATTGTTTTACTTTTGACGGCAGCGATCGCATCAGTTCTTTGCGGCTGCGGAGCATCCGAATATTCAAAGGACAACGAATATGTTCAGAAAATAAAAAGTTTAGTGAACACTTCAGTCGAATATACAAGGGTATGGCGGGAAAATGATCAAAGCTTTGATTACAGTGACACCGAATCCGCAAATGAGTACATTAACATCCTCGATAAGCTGTGTCAGACATACCGAAAGATACTTATACTTCAGCCGACAAACAAGTTTGATGAAAATGACCTTGAAATGAAGGAAAGTATCCGCAATATAATTGCCGTTACATCTGAAATAAAAAGCCATGTAAAGTATTCTGTCGATAAAGCCGATGACAGCCTTTTCAAAAAGGAAAAACAGGAGTTGTTTGACAGATATGACGAATACCATGAAGCTGTCGCCTCATCCTCACAATATATACAGACATTTTGGAGAAACGCATAACACAAAAACAGCAGATACAGTTTGTATCCGCTGTTTTATATATTCCTTGATAAAATATTACCTGGTGGTGTTTTTATGTGCAAAAAGCTTATAATAAGCAAAAAAAATCTTAAAGGCGAAGACGGATATAAGACATTTTCCGTAAGGATAAAACAGCAGACAGTTGATGAAATAGACAGGCTTTCGGAAAAGACCTGCCGTTCACGAAATGAACTTATCAATATTCTGCTTGATTACGCTGTCAAAAACTGTGAAGTAACATAAAAAAGACGATACACCGAATTGATAAAAACGGTGTATCGCTTTTTTACTTTGAACGGAAAAATCTTTTTTCCGCCTCGACAACAATCAGCGGTACTGTTGAAAGCACTGCTACAATAAGCCACTGCACACTGTTCAGCGGAACAGCCTTGAATATATTAGCCAAAAACGGTACGGATATAACAGAAACCTGCATTATGATACCGATGATGAAAGCAAGTATCAGCTTTGAATTGCCGAAAATCCCTGTCTTAAAAATGGAGCGTTCACTTTTTAGATTGAATGAGTGTACAAGCTGACTTATGCTCAATACCGCAAAGGTCATTGTCCGTCCGATGACAGGCTCATCTGATGTATCAAAAAATACCCGTCCTATTGTAAAAGCCAAAAATGCCAATGCCCCGATAAAGCATCCCTCGATTATGATATTTCTTCCCGCACCGCCTGAAAATATGCTTTTTTTGGTATCAGACGGCTTTTGCATTATATCGGGATCTGACGGCTCTACACCGAGTGCAAGTGCAGGCAGAGAGTCTGTTACAAGATTTACCCACAAAAGCTGTATTGCCAGCAGAGGTGACGGAAGCCTGCATAGAAATGCACACAATACTGTCAGTATCTCACCTATATTGCTTGAAAGCAAAAAATGCACCGTCTTACGGATATTTTCAAATATTCCCCTGCCCTGTCCGACAGCCTCGACTATCGTTGAAAAATTGTCATCGGTCAGGATCATGTCAGCGGAATTTTTCGCCACATCCGTCCCGTTTATGCCCATTGCACAGCCTATATCCGCACATCTCAATGCAGGTGCATCATTCACTCCGTCACCTGTCATTGCTGTGACTGCTCCCCTTGACTGAAACGCCTTGACTATCCTCACCTTATGTTCGGGCGACACCCTCGCAAATACAGTGTATTTATAGATATCCTTCTCAAGCTCATTTTGAGGTATCAGGTCAAGCTCACTTCCTGTGACAGCCCTGTCACCGTCCTTATATATCCCTATCTCCTTTGCGACTGCACGGGCAGTAATTATATGGTCACCTGTTATCATAACAGTATGGATACCTGCCCTACGGCACATTTCAACAGCTGCCTTTGCATTTGGTCTGGGCGGATCGGTCATCCCGATAAGTCCGCAGAATGTCAGATTGTTTTCAAGCTCACTTTCCCTCGGCATTGACTGACAATCCCTGTATGCAACGGCTATCACTCTCATAGCCTGCTGTGCAAGGGAATTGTTTATTGACATGATACGGCTTTTGTTCGCAGTCGAAATATTTGAGCCTGTTTTTGAGCGTGTGCAAAGCGGCAGAATCACATCACACGCTCCCTTGACTATGATCCTGTAACCACCCGTATTCAGCTTATGCACCGTTGTCATTCTTTTGACCTTGGAATTAAAGGGTATCTCATGCACACGCTGAAATTCCCTGTCAAGAGCATTTTTAGACCTTCCCGCATTTGCACAGGCTGTTACGATAGCTGTTTCAGTGGGATCACCCTCGACTCTGAAGGTATTTTTATTTTCGGAAAGCACCGAATTATTGCACAGTGAAGCAAGGGACAATATAAAAATACCGTCAGCGGAATTTGCATTGACAGTCCCGTCAGGTGATGATACATTTACAACTGTCATTTTATTTTGAGTAAGAGTACCCGTCTTGTCGGAGCATATCACGCCCGCACTTCCGAGAGTTTCAACAGCAGGAAGGTGTCTTATGATAGCCCTGTGCAGAGCCATCTTTCTGACACCGAGGGCAAGCACTATTGTTACAACGGCAGGCAGACCTTCGGGAATTGCCGCTACCGCAAGGCTTATGGATATCATGAACATTTCAAGAGGCGGTACCTTTTGTATAAGTCCGAGGATAAATATAACAATACATATTATAAGAGCTGATATGCCAAGAATACGTCCTGTTTTGGCAAGGCTTTTCTGAAGCGGAGTATCGGGAGTTTCTTCGCTGTCTATCATTTCGGCTATCCTTCCGACCTGTGTATCCATACCGGTTCCAACGACAACTGCATTTCCGTGACCTGACGTTATAAAGGTCGATGAAAACAGCATATTATTCCTGTCAGCAATAGGAGTATCACTTGTAAGTATATTGTCACCATGCTTATCGGACGGTACAGACTCACCTGTTAAAGCAGATTCCTCTGCCTTCAGCGAAGCACTCTCAATTATACGGCAGTCCGCACATATCAGATCACCCGATTCAAATGAAATGATATCGCCTCTTACAAGCTCATCAGACGGTATTGTTATAAGTTTGCCGTTTCGGAGAACCTTCGCATGAGGTGCCGACAGCTTCTTGAGAGCGTCGATAGCCTTTTCTGCACGACACTCCTGAACCGTACCCACAATTGCATTCAATATCACTATTACCAATATCATAATGGGATCAATAAAATCCCCGTCACCTGATACAAATGCTGTCACAAAGGATATTACTGATGCAATCAACAGGATAAGCACCATAAAATCCTTGAACTGATACAAAAATTTTATAAAAATACCCTGTTTTTTCTTTTGAGTAAGAACATTTTTTCCGTATTTATCAAGTCGGTTCTTCACCTGTGCAGATGACAGACCTTTCTTCATATCCGTATCGAGATTTTTACAGACCTCCTGATAACTCATACTGTGCCAATCCATCAGACTTCACTCCCGTTAAATAAACTATATAATATATATACCCCAAAAAGCGTTTTGATTCATTTTTTTGTCCAAATTTTCAATTTGGCATATTATGTTTTCAGGGGTGAGATTTTGGATATTACGGAAATATTTTTATTGAGCATAGCATCAAGCATCGATGCATTGAGCATAGGTGCATCATGCGGCTTCAAGGGAATAAAAACATCTTTAAAAGCAAAGATCGTTATATGTGTCATATCATTCGTTGTAACACTGACAGCAGTCATTTTCGGGGGATTCCTGCGGAATTTTTTTTCTGATGCGGCAGGAAAAATAACAGGCGGTGTATTATTGATAATAATGGGAATATATATGATGATAAGTTCATTTCTGAACAAAGAACCAGTTGAATGCGACATAAACAGATCATTTGATATCGACTATAAAGAAGCGTGCTTTATGGGAATTGTACTTTCGGGGGACTCATTTGCCGCCAGTATAAGTGTGGGTATGAGCGGAGGAATGGGATTTCTTATACCTGTAATGTGTGTCATATTCCAAATAGCCTTTCTCAATTTCGGAGAGTCTTTTGCAAAATTCATTGCAAAGCATCTGAACAAGAACCGCTTCGGGATAATATCGGGTTCGATACTGATAATCACGGGAATATTGCGAGGATTTTTTTAAATTGAACCTGTGGTTTAAAGCCATTGACATTTACTTTTTTTATGTTATAATTGTCTGTGCAAAAAATCAAGGAGTGTGAAGTCTTATGAACGGAAATTCCAAAAAATTACAGTCTGTTATCCTTGCAATGTTCATAGCCATGTCAGCCTGTTTAGAGCAGGATAAAAGTGAGCCTCCTCCCGAAAAACAAAATATTTTTGATATAGAAAAAGCAGTATGCCATTCAATTGACATACTGCTTCTTTATATTAGTTCGGAAAATTTTCGGGTTATCAGAATTTGCCTTCCTTTGCAGCTTCCTCAACGCTTACTGCAACAGCAACCGTAGCACCTACCATCGGGTTGTTGCCCATGCCGATAAGTCCCATCATCTCAACGTGTGCAGGAACAGAGCTTGAGCCTGCAAACTGTGCATCAGAGTGCATACGTCCCATAGTATCTGTCATACCGTAGGAAGCAGGACCTGCTGCCATATTATCGGGATGAAGTGTA